>JBJOPJ010000197.1:0-3013 GCA_046050825.1 Pseudomonadota bacterium | reverse complement strand
CGAGAAATGGTTCACCGCGCGGGCCAGGAAATACAGCTCCGCCTCGAACAGCCAGTGCGCCACGCGATGGAAACCCACCGCCCACAGCCCCGGATAAAGCAGGATTTCCCAACGCGAACGCGGCGCAGGATCGCGCGAACGGATCGAATCCAGATAAGCGACAAGGCCCTTGAACATGCCCCAATTCTCTCTTTTTAACCGCGCTAAAGCAAGCGCGGCTGAAATTCCCCTGTCCGCTCCTGCCCAAAACTCTGCAAAAGGGCGTCGCGCACAAGTGATATGGTGACGGGTGCTTTACGCTCAAGAGAGAGCCGGTCAAGAGTTTCAATCAGCAACTCGATTCCCGCATGGCTCCGCTCGATCCGGGGCAACAGATAGGCCAGCGCCGCTTCGCCCAGAATCAGCCCCCGCCGCGCCGCATGTTCCACAATCAGCCCCGCAACCAGTTCATCATCCGGCGCGCCCACTTCAATCAGCAGCGCCGCGCCCAGCCGCGATGCCAGATCGGGCAGTGCAATCTTCCACTCGCCCGGCGTGCGGTCGCTTACCAGCAGCAGGGGCCGCCCATCGGCCTGCGCGCGGTTCCAGCGATGAAACACCTCGTCTTCGGGCAGGCCATCGGCCCCGTCCAACACCTCGCCCGCGCCACTTTCGGCAAACCAGCGCGCCAGCAGGCTTTTGCCCGAACGCGGCGGCCCCACCAGAATCGCCGTGCGAAACGGCCAGCGGTCCGCTGTCATCAGCGCATCGATTACCGGCACCAGCGATGGGCCGGTCACAATCGTTTCCGAACTGCGCGCGGTCACCAGCGGAAGGGCAATCTGCGATGTGATCACACTGTCAGGCCATCACTTGCGAATCGACAGCGCGCCCGAACCCACCGTCACCCGCCAGCCCTGCGCGCGCAGCGCAGCGGCCAGCGCCTCAAGCTCTCCGGCATACGTCACGCGCATCACCGATGTTCCGCCAATGGCGATGGAACTGGACGCGGCGCTTTTCACGCCCGCAATCCCGCGCACTGCCGCCATGCCCGCATCCACCGCCGCCGCATCCGCCGTGGCGAACTGCACGGTAAAGCTGGTCGCCGCCGCCGTCGGGCTGGCGCTGGCACTCGCGCTTGGCCCGGCTTCGGGTGCTTTGACTGGCCCTGCCGCTGCCACCGGGCCAGCCGAAGCCAGCACCTGCTCGATCAGCTTGGGGTCAATCTGCGGCGCCATGTTCAGCGTCGGGTCCGGGCGCAGCGTTCCCGCCTGCAAGGCCTGCGCATATACCACGTCGATTCGCCCGATGGCCTGCTCCAGCATCTTGGGCAGGTCCGCTTCGCTCTTGGCCGTCAGCGTAAAGCTGCCCAGAAAGCGGTTGTCCGGGCCATATCGGGCTGAAAACGTGCCTTTCACCGGCCCACCGGGAAATTCCCGCTCAAGCCGCGCCATTGGCATGATCACGTCGCTTGCGCCAAATTCGTCCAGAATCATCCGCCACCAGTTGCGGCTGCGGCGGTCAAGCTGGCCTGCGGTCAGCAGCAGCGAATCGGAACCCGATCCGGTTGGCCGCACATAATCGATCATGCTGTTGCCGGTGCGATATTCCGCCCATGCCTTTTGCCAGGCGTTGCGGGTTTCAAACACCGTCGCCACCCCGCCATCATACAGCACCGGGATCACCAGCATCGGCGCAGACCGGGCCTTTACCCCGCTCATCCCCAGCCGTTCGCTGGTGCGGGCGCGATCAAAAATCACGCCCAAAGTGGCGATATACCGGCGCGGGCCAATCTGTTCGCGCTCCACCACCACGGCAGAAACCATTGATTCAATGGTCAGATCGTCCAGCCCCGGCGCGGCCCCGCCGCTGCCATTGCTGGCCCACAGTTTTTCCCACGCCTTGCGCTGCGCCTCGCGCCAGCCATTGGCGCGCCCGTCTTCGGGATTGTCCCCGCTGACGTTCACTTCAATCCCGCGCACTTCGAAATCGCCATTGCTGGCAATCGGCGGAATCCCTCGATCTCCTTCGATCTGTGCCACCAGCGCGGCCCCGCCCAGCCCGGCCATAAGGGCCAGAGCGATCATCACGGCCTTGCGATTCGGCACAAGATCAACAGGCAAACGCAGTGCGACCACGGGAACTCCAGACAAAACAGGCCGCTCCCGAAAACCCCATTTTCGAATTTCGGACCAGACAAACGCGCTTTTGCCCAAAGGCGAGTGGAAATCCAAGCAGGAAACCGCTAGGCGCGCGATCCATGAGCGACGATCAGAACAAGCCTGAGAGCTATAGCTACGCCAAGGCCGGCGTGAACATCGCAGCCGGCAACGCGCTGGTAAAGGCCATCGGCCCGCTGGCCAAGGCCACCGCACGCCCCGGCGCCGATGCCGAATTGGGCGGGTTTGGCGGCTTCTTCGACCTTAAGGCTGCGGGCTACAACGATCCGCTGCTGGTTGCAGGCAACGATGGCGTTGGCACCAAGGTCAAACTGGCCATCGACCATGACCGGCATGACCAGATCGGCATCGATCTTGTTGCCATGTGCGTGAACGACCTGATCGTTCAAGGCGCTGAACCACTGTTCTTCCTCGACTATTTCGCCACGGGCCGCCTCGACAACGGCGTGGCCGAACGTGTCGTCGCGGGTATTGCCGATGGCTGCAAGCTCGCGGGCTGCGCACTGATCGGTGGCGAAACCGCCGAAATGCCCGGCATGTATGCCGATGGCGATTATGACCTTGCCGGTTTCTGCGTCGGCGCGGTGGAACGCGGCGAACAGCTTACCGGGGATCGCGTGGCCGCAGGCAACGTCCTGCTCGGCCTCGCCTCGTCGGGCGTTCACTCAAACGGCTACTCCCTCGTCCGCCGCCTTGCCGCCGACAAGGGCTGGAAGCTGGACCGCCCTGCCCTGTTCGACAATGAACGCCTGCTGATCGATTACCTGATCGAACCGACGCGAATCTATGTGAAGAGCCTGCTGCCCTTCATCCGTTCTGGTCGCATCAATGCGCTGGCCCACATCACTGGCGGC
>JBJOPJ010000196.1:0-3130 GCA_046050825.1 Pseudomonadota bacterium | reverse complement strand
ACCATCGGCATCGCCGGTGCCGCCCGCCCCTGTGGCTGTTCCTGCCGTTGATGCGTTACCAAGCCCGCCAAGCACCTGATAAATCTGCGCATCGTAGTAACCATAGCCACGCATGATTTCGGCCAGAAGTTCATTGTCGGCACGGGCGCGGCGGACGATCTGGGCCAGATTGTCCTCATCGTCATCATACGTTCGCAGCGATGAAAGGCCGCCGAACCGTTCGACAATGGCGTGACGATCGGCAATTTCCTCGGTCCCGCGCGGGAAAGCCACTTCCACCTGTTTGCCCACGCGCGACACCAGCGCATCGCCCAGCTTCGTGCCACGCGCACTGTCCGCCTCTTCCTGCCCCGGCAAAGCGTCGACGGCGGCATCAGTTGTTTGTTCGGCGATATCGATGTCAGGATCGGGCGAAAGCGATTCAATCGCCGGAAGGTCAGCATCATCGGGCCATGCGATGGTCATGCCCGGCAGATTGGGCATCGGGATATCGGCTTCGATATCCTCAAGCACGCTGGCTTCGGGCGCGCCGGTGCGCGCGGCATTGGTATCAACCGCCCATGCATCGGCGTTCTGCACGGCGGAATCGGGGATCAGGTCTTCCAGTTCCTGATCAGCCTGCATCGATTGGGCCATGGCCTGCGCCGGAACGCACAGCACCAGCAGCGATGCGATGATTCGGGCTAGCGAAGCGCCCCCATTCAAGCTGCCGTCCCGGCCATCAGTCGTGAACGTAGCGTTCCTGCGCGCCATGGACGCCGTCTTTAAGGCTGCCTTCTCCGGCGACGCCGCGCTGTTCACCATCGCGTGCGGAAACCGCCCGCTCAATTGCGACAGCTTGTTCAGCAGGTTCGAACCGTTCCCAGCCATCGCGGCCCAGTTTCTCCATCGGGCGGAAGCGCACCTTGTATTGCATGCGCTCCGATCCTTCGACCCAATAGCCGAGATAGACGTGCGGCAACCCGACGCGGGCAGCCCGCTGGATATGGTCGAGGATGATGAAGGTGCCAAGCCCGGACCGCGTCTCGTGTTGTGGATCGTAGAAACTGTAGATCATCGACAGACCGTCGCCTTGCTCGTCGGTCAGACAGGCACCTACCAGTCTTCCCGGCGAGCCGTCTACGGTCGGCTCCCTGTATTCAATCACATAACTCTTGACGGGTGTGTGCTCCACCATGTCCGCGAAATCCATCTCGTCCATGGTTGCCATCCCCCCGCCTGGGTGGCGCACGGCGAGATAACGCTGCAAAAGCTCAAATTGTTCCGGGGTCGACCACGGTTTGCAAACATTTACAACAAGATCGCTGTTACGCTTGAAAAGCCGCTTCTGGGTGGACGATGGCTGGAACTGGTCGGCCACCACACGGACAGAAATGCAGGCGGTGCAATCAATGCAACTGGGCCGATAGGCCACCGTCTGGCTGCGCCGAAAACCGATCCGGCCAAGCGCATCGTTCAGCTCGCCCCCATTCGGGCCTTTCAGTTCGGTAAAGACCTTCCGTTCGCTCCGGCCCGGAAGATAGGGGCACGGCGCGGGGCTGGTGACGAAAAATCGCGGGAAACGAACGGGCGCAGTCACGGCCTTGCAGTTGCCTCCATCCGCCGGACTATCCGGCTTGTCAGTAACAACAATGCCCCAGCAAACCCTTTCGTAAAAGCCCCGTTAACCATGCCTTCACGCGGTTTCTGCGCACAAAGTGACACCGATCCGGGGATTTTTCGCGATAAAGCCCTGCCGGTACAGATACAGGACACCCGCAGCGGCAAAAGTTAACAGGCGCGGGAAAGCATGAAATCGCTCATCCCGCGCCAGAACCTCAGCCCAGTTCCACCTGCACCACGTCATATCCCTTGCCGCGCAGGCCCGCGACCAGACGGTCGATCTGCTCCCGATCGCGCGCTTCGCATTCGATCTCGGCGGTCAGCCCCTTGGCCGGAAGCGAGGTGAAGATGCGCTGGTGCCACACTTCCAGAATGTTCACCTGATGGCGGTTGAACTCTTCCACCACCTTGAACAGCGCGCCCGGACGGTCCTGCAAAGTGATGCGCAGCCGCCCCAGCCGGCCCGACCGCGCCAGATCACGCAGCAGCACGTTGGCCAGCAACCGCGTGTCGATGTTCGCGCCTGTCAGCACGATGCCCACATTGCGCCCGGCAAACATCTCGCGGTTCTGCATTACGGCCGCCAGCCCCGCCGCGCCCGCGCCTTCAACCACGGTCTTTTCAATCTGCAACAGTAGCGCCAGTGCCGATTCCAGCGCCGGTTCGTCCACCAGCACCACATCGTCCACCAAACCACCCAGCACGCTCGACGTGAACGTGCCCGGCTCTTTCACCGCAATCCCTTCGGCCAGCGTATCGCCACCGCAGGGCAGTTCCAGATGCTTCAGCTTGGCAAACATTGACGGGAAAAGCTGCGCCTGCACGCCAACCAGCCCGATCCCCGGCTTGATCCCGCGCGCCGCCGTGCCCATGCCCGAAAGCAGCCCGCCGCCGCCAATCGGCACGGCCAGCATGTCGATTTCGGGCGCGTCTTCCAGCATTTCCAGCGCCACGGTACCCTGCCCCGCTGCCACGTTGCGTTCGTCAAACGGATGAACGAAGGTCAGCCCAAGCTGCTTCTCCATGCTCCGGGCATAGGCATAGGCTTCGTCAAACGTCTCGCCTTCCAGCACCACTTTGCCGCCCACAGCCTCGGTCTGCATCACCTTCACCGTCGGCGTGGTCTTGGGCATGACGATGGTGACGGGCAGGCCCAGCCGGGTGCCGTGATACGAAAGCCCCTGCGCATGATTGCCCGCCGAGGCCGCAATCACGCCGCGCTGGCGCTGTTCTTCCGGCAACAGCAGCAGCGCATTCAGCGCGCCACGCTCTTTATAGGCGGCGGTGAATTGCAGGTTCTCGAACTTGATCCAGATATTCGCGCCGGTAATCGCGCTCAGCGTCTTGCTATACAGGGTTGGCGTGCGCACCACCTGACCGGCAATACGCTCCGCCGCCGCACGAACGTCGGCAAGGGTCAGCAGGGCATTGTCCTGCGTTTCGGGCATAAGCGCTGTAGTTTCCATGGCCTGCGCCCTAACGGAAAGCAGCGGCCAAGAAAACCTCAAGCTTTGCGGGATACGTAGCG
>JBJOPJ010000195.1:0-3160 GCA_046050825.1 Pseudomonadota bacterium | reverse complement strand
TTGTGCGCGATTGCGTGGGGTGACGGCCTTGACATTGGGCGCGTGAAAGCCCTGTCGTGGCGGCGATGAGCACGATTGTCGACGTTGCCGCCCGCGCCGGGGTTTCGATCAAAACGGTATCGAAGGTTCTGGCCGGGGCCGATACCGTGCGCCCGAAGCTGAAGACGCGCATTCTGGCGGCGATGGAGGAGCTGGACTATCGCCCGGCGCTGGCCGCGCGGCAGCTTGCCAGCGGGCGGTCGTATATCGTGGCGCTGCTGGTGCCGCGTCTGGTCGGCAGTTACTTTGCCACGCTGGTTATGGAAGTAAGCCGGGCCTGCGCGCGGCGCGGATACCATGCCATTGTCGAAAGTTTTGACGATAGCGACGATCTGCTGGCCGAGGCCGCGCTGCGGCTTTCGTGCAATCCCGATGCGATCGTGGTGGCACCGCCGCTGTCAAACAATGCGCGGCTGCTGGACCGGCTGGAGCAGCTTGGTCTGCCATTCGCGCGGATTGCGGCGGCAAGCGACGCGCCGGGCATTCCGGTGCGGGTGGAAGGGCGCGATGCGGCGCGCGGGGTGGTGGAACACCTGATCGCGCAGGGGCACCGGCGGATTGCCATGCTGGCCCCGCCGGGCGAAGCCAGCCCTTCGGATGACCGGCGGCTGGGCCATGGCGATGCGCTGGCAGCGGCGGGGATTGCGGGTGATCCGGCGCTGGTGGTGCGCACCGATTTCAGCTTTTCAGGCGGGGCGCGGGCGATGCGCGGGCTGATGGCGCTGAAGGATCGGCCAACCGCGATATTCTGTGGGAACGATCTGACCGCGCTGGGGGCGCTGGCGATGGCGCAGAGCCTTGGCCTGGCCGTGCCTGATGATGTGGCGATTGCCGGGTTCGACAATTCGCCCGAAAGCCGGCAGGTGTTTCCGCCGCTGACCACGGTGGACCAGCCGATTGCCGCGATTGCGACAGCGGCGGTGGACGCGGCGTTGGGGCGCGATGGGCCGATCCCCGTGTTTCGTCACGAACTGATCGTGCGGGGATCGACATCGGGCGTGCGGGCGGTGTGTCTGGACGAGGAAGGCGCGGACGCCTTCGTCGCGCTATCGCGTTAGGTAGCCGCCTTCGACCGCAAGGCTGTGCCCGGTGACATAGCTGGCGGCGTCGGAACACAGCCATGCGCTGGCTTCGGCCACTTCTTCAGGCTTGCCAAAACGGTTGAACAGGCTGAGCGCGGGGGCGAAATCGGCTTCGGTGTTGCCGGTGGTTTCCAATGCGCCACGCAGCATGGGCGTGTCGATGGCGCCGGGCATGACCGCGTTCACGCGAATGCCGCGCCCGGCATATTCAAGGCTGCCGGTCTTGGTCAGGCCGATGACGCCGTGCTTTGCCGCGACATAGGCGGCGTTGTTGGGCTGCGGGCGGACAGAGCTGACCGAGCCGATATTGACGATGGAGCCGGGGCTGCCTTGCAACAGGATCTGGCGGATTTCATACTTCATGCACAGCATGACCGAACGCAGATCGACATTCAGCACGCGGTCGAACACGGCCATGTCGGCTTCGTGGATGGGCAGGTTATCAGGCGTGATCGCGGCGTTGTTGACCGCGCAATCAAGGCGGCCAAAGGTGGCCACCGTTTCGGCCACCAGCGCTTCGACTTGTGCTTCATCGGCAACGTCGGTGCGCACGGCATGGGCCTTGCCGCCTTCGCTGCGGATCAGTTCTGCCGTGGCGGCGGCGGTTTCGGGGTTGATGTCGGACACCACCACGCTGGCCCCGCGCGCGGCCAGAAGACGGGCGGTGGCCGCGCCCATGCCCACGCCCGCGCCGGTTACGATGGCGACTTTGCCGGAAAGGTTCATCAGGTCAGGGTTCAAGGCTTGGCTCCTTCGGCAATCCACTGCCGCACTTTGGCGATCTGTTCGGGGGCGAGCGGGGGCGCGCCGAACGGCATTTGCGCGCCCGACCCGCCGTGGCTGATATGCGTGCCTTCCAGCTTCATCACCAGATAGCTCTTGTCAGGATTGCCCGCCACCACGCGGATCAGCGCGGGCGCTTCCTGCGACGGTGTGCCGACAAGAAAGCCGATGGCGGCATCGCCCACCAGCGACATGCCGCCCGCTTCTTCGCCGGTCAGGTGGCAGGTGGCGCAGTTGCTTTCCAGCAGGGGGACGATTTCAGCCTGATAGGATATGGCACTGGTTATGGCGGGGGGCGCTTCGGCCTGTGCCGAACAGGCGGCGGCAAGCAGCGCCGCGCCTGCGAGGACAGCCTTACCGGTCACGCGCGCACCGCATGTTTGCCCGCGATGTAGCCGAAGGTGACAGCCGGGCCGATGGTGCCGCCTGCGCCCAGATAGGCCTGCCCCGTGGGCGCGGCGATGCAGTTACCTGCGGCGTACAAGCCGGGGATAGGCTGGCCATTGGCGGCCAGAACCTGTGCATTGGCGTTGACCTGCGGACCGCCCGCCGTGTCCAGCGTGCCGGGGGCAAGGACCACGGCGTAGTAGGGGCCTTTGGCGGCGAAGGGGTGCATGGTGTTGTTGGGGTAGGGGTTTTCGGGCTGCGTCGTGCCCGCGCGCCGGGCCGAGAACAGCAGGTGCCATTCGCGGTCGTAAAGATACTTGCCGCGCCCAAATTCGGGATCGACGCCCTTTTTGGCATAGGCGTTGAAGTTGGTGATGGCCTGTTTGGTATTGACAGAAAATTCGGGCGCAAGGCGCGCGCCGCCGGTGCGGTTCTGACAACTGGCCAGTTGCGCGTCGATCTTTGCGAACACTTCGTCCCACGTCGCGCCTTCGATCAGGTGCGGCTGTTCGGCCTTGTTCACCGGGAAGGGGAAAGCGCCGCCGAATGCATCGATGCTGCGCTGGTCGAACAGCATGAACATCAGGTGGTTGGGGTATTCCTCATGCGCGGGGTCGTAATGGAAGTGCGCCTGCGTGCGGTCGTTGTAGTCGCGCTTTTCGTTGACCACGCGCTTGCCATATTTGTTGACGAGGATCATCGAATCGCCGGGCAGGACGAAAGCGCCAAGGCCGATGCCGCGCGTCTTCAGCGCTTCGCCCAGCACGACCTGCGTGCGCCAGCCAAGGCCCATGTTGCCCATCATCGCGCCCGCTTCCTGCGCGATGGGAATGAAATCGCCGGTCGATCCGGGCAGCGAACACGAACCA
>JBJOPJ010000194.1:0-3170 GCA_046050825.1 Pseudomonadota bacterium | reverse complement strand
ACCGCTGACCTCCTGCATGCCATGCAGGCGCTCTCCCAGCTGAGCTAAGGCCCCAGTCCATTCATCGCGACACACCCCGAAGAGCGCGTCTTCCCCCCAGCCCTTTGGCCGGGAAGGCCGCCCCTCTAGTAGCGGCCATCCGGCTTGGCAAGAGGGTAATTTAACTCAAACGTCGTCGGGTTCGCCGTCGCCGTCCATGCCGACGCCCAGGTCGTCATCGCCGCCCAGATCAACGTCGTTGTCCGGCGAATCGCCATCTTCGTCGATATCCAGATCTTCAGCCGCCAGATCGACGTCCTCGACCACTTCGACCTTATCCTTCTGGATCTGTTCGTACGGGATCGGCTGCTTCGACTTCAGCACCGGATCCGCGTGCCAGGCATACCCGCATTCGATGCAGGTAATCGGCGAATCCTTGCCCAAGTCGTAAAAGCGGGTGCCGCACTTCGGGCAGCCGTGCTTGGCGCCCCATTCAGCCTTGACCATGTCAATTCCTTGATGCTGCCCGCCGCGGAACGGCAGGCTGAAACCTTAATACGTATTGGAGAGCGCTTGCGTCTGCTCCAGCGCGGCGCGCGCCTTGCCATAGCGCGCGCCCGCTGTCAAAAGCCGCGCGCATTTCTTATTCTTTCCAGCCGAAAGCATTTCCCTTGTCCAGCGCCGACCCTACCCAGATGCGCCCCCGCCGCTTCATGCCCGCCGGCAAGCTGAGCGGAACCCTTCGCGTGCCGGGGGACAAATCGATCAGCCACCGTTCGATCATGCTGGGCGCGCTCGCCGTGGGCGAAACCCACGTGACCGGGCTGCTTGAGGGCGAGGACGTGCTGTCCACCGCTGCGGCGATGCGCGCGATGGGGGCCAGCGTGGAACGCCTGGGTGACGGCGAGTGGCGCGTGCGCGGCGTGGGCGTGGGCGGCCTGCTCCAACCCGAAGCCGCGCTGGACATGGGCAATTCCGGCACTTCTACCCGCTTGCTGATGGGGCTGGTTGCCAGCCATCCAATCACCGCCAGTTTTGTGGGCGATGCCAGCCTGTCGAAACGCCCGATGGGCCGGGTGATCGAACCGCTCAGCCGCATGGGAGCCGATTTCACCGCCAGCAACCCCGGCACCGGCGGCGGCACCCTGCCGCTGATGCTGCGCGGCGCAGCGCCCGCCGTGCCGATCGAATACCGGCTGCCGGTTGCCTCGGCCCAAGTCAAAAGCGCCATCCTGCTGGCGGGGCTGAACACCCCCGGCGTAACCACCGTGATCGAACCCGTCCCCACCCGCGACCATTCCGAGCGGATGCTGCGCGGGTTCGGCGCCGAACTGACCGTCGATACCGACAGCGCCGGCGCGCGCGTGATCCGAATTCGCGGCGAGGCTGAACTGAAGCCGCAAGTAATCGAAGTGCCGGGCGATCCATCGTCCGCCGCGTTCTTTATCGTTGCCGCCCTGATCGTGCCGGGCAGCGAACTCACCATCGAAAACGTCGGGCTTAACCCCACCCGCGCCGGCATCGTCGAAGTGCTGCGCCAGATGGGCGGCGATATTACCGAACTGAACCCCCGCGAAGTAGGCGGCGAACCGGTGGCCGATTTGTTGGTCAAACACTCCGCCTTGCGCGGCATTGCCGTCGATCCCGCGCTTGCCCCCAGCATGATTGACGAATTCCCTGCCCTGTTCGTTGCCGCCGCGCTGGCCGAAGGGACCACGGTTACCACCGGACTGGATGAACTGCGCGTCAAGGAATCCGACCGTATATCGGTCATGGCGGCGGCGCTGGCCGCAGCCGGGGCGCGCGTAACCGAAACCGCTGATGGGCTGACCATCCACGGCACCGGCGGTGCGCCGCTGGCCGGCACGGCCGGCCCGATCGCCACGCACCTTGATCACCGGATCGCGATGTCGATGGCGGTGGCCGGCTTGGCCAGCAAGGCCGGCGTCGAAGTGGACGATACCCGCCCGATCGCCACCAGCTTTCCCCAGTTCGAAGCGCTGCTGGGCGGGCTGGCTGGATGATCATCGCGGTTGATGGCCCCACGGCATCGGGCAAAGGCACGATTGCCAAGGCGCTGGCCGCCCACTTTGGCCTGCCGCACCTTGATACGGGGCTGCTCTATCGCGCCGTTGGCCGGCAAGTGGCGCTGACCGGCGGCAATCCCGACAATCCGGCCGATGCACTGGCCGCCTGCGCTTTTCCCGATAGCGTGCTCGACGATCCCGAATTGCGTTCGGAAGCCAGCGGCGGGCTGGCCAGCCGCGTGTCGGTTCACCCGGCGGTGCGCCAGGCGCTGTATCAGCGCCAGCGCGCCTTTGCCCTGCAGGCTGGCGGCGCGGTGCTAGATGGCCGCGATATCGGCACGGTGATTGCGCCCGAAGCCGAAGCCAAGCTGTTCGTCATCGCCAGCGTGGCCGCCCGCGCCGAGCGGCGTTTTCGGGAAATGCAGGCCAGTGGCCGCGAAGTGTCCCTGCCTGCAATCGCCGCCGACCTTGAAGCCCGCGATCTGCGCGATCGCACCCGCGCCGAAGCGCCGCTGGTGGCCGCGTCCGATGCCGTGGTGCTCGATACCTCGCAGTTGGACCGTGATGCCGCAATTGCCGCTGCGCTGGCGATTGTTGAACGCAAAGCCAGCACCAGACGTTGAGCCATTGCTCCACAGGGGCTATAAAGCTGTTCATGTGGAAGCCGCTTGCCCTTGCCGCCCTGCCCCTGACCATGGCCGCTTGCGCCGCCGTTGCCGCAACCCAACCGCCGACCCAACCGGCCGCCCAGCAAGCGCGCGGCCAGGCTTTTGCCCAGGCGCACTGCGCGGCGTGCCACGGCATCACGGCCAACGCCTCATCGCCCAACCCGGAATCCCCGCCGTTCGAAGCCGTGGTCAACACCCGCGGGCTGACCGCCGAAACGCTGGCCCGGTTCCTGCGCGATTCCCACAATTTCCCCGGTGCGATGGCGTTTGAGATCGACCAAGCGAAAATCGACGATCTGGCCGCTTACATGGTAACGCTGAAGCGCACCGATTACCGCCCCGAAATCTGAGGCGTAAACCGGCGGTTTAGCCCTATTTTCCTTGCTTTTCGCAGTCCCGGGGCATAAGGGCCGCCGGTCCGAAGAAGCCATGGCTTCCAAGGGCGCCGCGGCCGGCATGGGGCCACCGCGGCAGTTCGGCCCTTTTGGCCCGCCTT
>JBJOPJ010000193.1:0-3180 GCA_046050825.1 Pseudomonadota bacterium | reverse complement strand
GCACAGGCGTATCTGACGCAGGCGAAAAGCCCGGCGGGCGATCCGTTCGATTTGCGGGGTATGAAGTGGCTGGCGCGGGACAAGACCGTATCGACGGCAGTTTCGGCGCGATCGTTCATGGATGCGCGCAAGCAGCCGGGATCGAAAGCGCATGAGGCCTATCTGGGGCTGGGGCGCAATGCGGCGGTATCTTCGGCCAGTATGGTCGGCGGATCGCGGGTGCGCGGCATGGACGGTGAAATGGCAGCGGATTGCAGTTGGCCGCTGGCCACCTGGAACCGCCCGATTTCCGAAGCGGAGCTGCTGAAGGCGCGGTCGCTGCTGGGGACGCAGGGTGCCGACATCATGGTAGGGGCTGCTTTTTCGGATACCGCGATCAAGGCGCGGCCGGATCTGGATAACTTCCGCATCCTGCATTTTGCCACCCATGGTCTGGTAACGCCGCCGCAGCCGACGTGCCCGGCGCGGCCAGCGCTGGTCACATCGTTCGGGGCGCAAGGGTCTGACGGCCTGTTGAGCTTTTCCGAGATTTTCGATTTGCGACTGGATGCCGATCTGGTGATCCTTTCCGCCTGTGACACTGCCGGTCAGGCCGACATTGCGGCGACGCGTGCGGTCGGCCTTGTGACCGGCGGCGGTTCGGCGCTGGAAGGGTTGGTCCGGGCGTTCATCGGTGCGGGCAGCCGGTCCGTGCTGGCCAGTCACTGGCCCGCGCCTGATGATTTTGATGCGACCACACGCCTGATCAATGGCCTGTTCGAAGCGCCGGTGGGGACGGCATCGGGGGAAGCCCTGCTGAAAGCGCAACAGGCGCTTATGGCCGAGGCTGACACATCGCACCCTTATTATTGGGCGGGGTTCGCTGTGATTGGCGATGGCGCGCGTCCGTTGGTATCCAACGGCGAACGCATGGCGCAGACCGGGGCAAAGACGGGACAACGGGGGAAGTGACATATGCCGGATAGTCGGCGCGCGGCGGCAGAAGCGCCACGCGAACTTGGACAATTGGCGCGGCGCAATCTTGCACAACTGGGGTGGCAGCGCGCCTTGGTGGCGGCCATTCTGTTGGGCCTGGCGATTTTCGTTGCGTTCAATAGCTGGCGCCTGCCGCTGTTGCGTGATGCAGAAGCCGCGCTTTACGACATCCGCGCAGCGAACTTTGCCCCGCCCACCGACACCGACAAGCGCGTGACGCTGGTGGTCTATACTGCCGACACCAACCGGGCGACCGGGCAGATTTCTCCGGTGGATCGCACCATCCTTGCCAAGGCGCTGCAACAGATTGATCAGCTTGGCGCGCGGGGTGTTGGCATCGACGTGTTGTTCGATAGCCCGCAGGACGATGACGACCTGCTGCGCGCATCGCTTAAAGCGATGAAAACGCCAGTCTATCTGGCTTTTGCCAACAATCGCACCAACCCCGAAGCGATCACATATGAGCAGGAGCAGGATCTGACGGCCTTCATGGCCAGCGCGCAGACGGCGAAGGTCAAGCCTGCTTCGATCCTGCTGGAAACGGATGCCGATGGCGTTGCCCGCCGCTGGCCGCGCCAATATGCTGGATTGCCGCCGCTGCTGTCGCTGGCGCTGACCAATGGCGGGCCGGATGCCGATGCGCGTTTTGCGACCTATACCGGGCCGATCCGCTATCGTGTGCCCACGGCCAGCGACCGCCCGGTTTTTGACAAAATCCCGATTGATCTGCTGGCCGACCCGGAAACCGCGCCTTTGGTGGCCGATGCGGTGAAGGGCCGTTATGTGCTGATCGGCGGGGACTTCTCAGACTTTGACCAGTTCGACACGCCGTTCACCCGCACAGGCAACCCGGTGACGGGGGAAACCCGGATGATTGGCGTGGAAGTTCACGCATCAATGCTGGCGCAATTGCTGGACAAGGCGTGGAAGGCGCAGCCACCGATGGGGCTGAAAGTGCTGGCTGCCCTGCTGGCCGTGGCATTCGGCGCGGCAACCGCGATGGCGCAGGCCCGGACATGGGTGCTGACGCTGGCCGTGGTGGCACAGTTTGCCTTGTTCCTTGCCGTGCCGTTTCTGGTGGAGCGTGCCGGCTTCGATACCTTGGACCTGCCTGCAACGGGGTGGCTGATTGGATGGCTGGTGGCGTTTACCGCGATCAGTTCGGTCTTGCGGGCGATAAACGCAGCGCAGCGCGAATTTGCGCAAGGGGCGCTGGGGAAATATCTGCCGCGCTCGGTCGCCACAGAGATCATGCGCAACCCTGACCGGCTTTCGCTGCATGGCGAAAAGCGCGAGATTTTTTGCCTGTTCAGCGATCTGGAAGGGTTCACCAAGCTGACCCATGCGGTTGAGCCGGAAATGATTGCGCGCCTGCTGAACGATTATCTGGACCGGCTGAGCGCGGTGGTGCTGCAATATGGCGGCACGCTGGACAAGTTTGTGGGCGATGCGGTGGTGGCATTCTGGGGCGCGCCGATTGCCTATCCCGATGATGGCGAACGCGCGGTGAAGGCGGCCTATGCCATGTATCTGTCGGGGGAAGAGTTCCGCAGAGCGGTGCCCGAAGGTGTGCCGAAAATCGGGCGCACGCGTGTTGGCCTGCATTTTGGCGACGCGGTAGTGGGCAATTTTGGCGGGGAAGGCCGCATTCAATACACCGCGCTGGGCGATGCGATGAACACGGCGGCGCGGCTGGAAGGGGCGAACAAGTCTTTGGACACCAAGGTTCTGGTCAGCCGTGAAGCTGCGGAGCGATCGGGGCTGGACTGGTTCAGGCCGATGGGTGCCGTAACTTTGCGCGGACGGCGAACACCGGTTGATGTGTTTGAACCGGTGCCCGATATGGCGCCCGAACAGCGGATGCTGGCGGTAGAGGCCGTCAGCGCGCATTCAGCGGGTGAGGCGGATCGTGTGCACGCACTCACAGACAAGGTGCTCGAATCGGCGCATGAGGATGAGGCGATGATGAACCTGATCCAGCGGCTGAGGCAGACGCATAAGGGAGAGAGTTATGTTCTGGGGTAACGGCAAGTCCATGCGGGCCTTTGTGGCCGGAGCTATGGCGGTTTCCGCCGTGGCGATTGCGGGGACGGCGAGCGCCCAGTCCGTGGTTGTGCGCTCAACCGGCCCATCGGCAAGCACTTACCCGCAGGGCAAGAAGTTGCCCGCGAACACTTCGGTCGTGCTAAAAGCCGGTGACCATGT
>JBJOPJ010000192.1:0-3208 GCA_046050825.1 Pseudomonadota bacterium | reverse complement strand
TGTAATGCTAACAATTAAACAAGCGCATTCGCGGTGTTTTTGGGGACAGGGCATTGATTAAGGACAAATTCGCCGATGCCATCGCACCTGTCGGTCACACCGACGAGGCGGACATCGGCGCGATCAACGATATTCTGGGCTTCCACATCCGCCTGGCGCACGGGGCCTGCCTGCGGCATTTCACCGAGACGTTCACCGATCTGGACCTGACGCAGAAGCAGGTGTCGGTGCTGTGGCTGGTCGACGATCACCCCGGTATCGCGCAGACAGATCTGGCCCAGCGGCTACGGATGGACCGCGCCACCACGATGGCCATCATCAACCGGTTGCAGGCCAAGCATTTCCTGCGGCGCGACCGTTCGGAAAAGGACGGTCGCAAGCAGGCGCTGCATCTTGAACCCGAAGGGATTGCCATGCTGGCCCGCGCCAAAAAGGCGATTGGCGAGCATGAGGCGTGGGTCAAAAGCCGTTTTTCCGACAAGGAAGTGCGGCAATTGACTGAACTGCTTTCCAGAATCCACGATTGAGTTATAAAGAATAGCAATTGACCCGTTCGGAGAGGATAAGGGCCGCATGACACAGACCCCGCGCGAGGTGATCGAGCAGACGCCGATGGGCCTCCGCCAATGGATCGCCGTGATCCTGATGATCGCCCTGAACGCGCTTGACGGCTTCGATGTGCTGTCCAGCGCCTTTGCCGCGCCTGGCATCGCCAAGGAATGGGGCATCCAACGCGACGCGCTGGGCGTGGTGCTGTCGATGGAACTGGTGGGCATGGGCTTCGGTTCGATCCTGCTGGGCGGCGCGGCTGACCGTTTTGGCCGGCGTCCCACCATCCTTGTCTGCCTGTTGGTGATGACCAGCGGCATGTGGCTGGCCACGACTTCGGGCAGTCCGTCGGGCCTTGCGCTGTGGCGCTTCATCACCGGGCTTGGCATCGGCGGGATGCTGGCGGCGATCAACGCGGTGACGGCTGAGCTTTCCAGCCTGAAAGGCCGTTCGCTGGCCATGGCGTTGATGGTTATCGGCTATCCCATCGGCGCGACCATTGGCGGGACCGTTGCGGGCGAGTTGCTCAAGGAAGGCGACTGGCGCGTGGTGTTCGAATTCGGCGCGATTGCGACCGCCGTGTTCATTCCGCTGGTGTTCCTGTTCGTGCCCGAAACGCCGGATTATTATGTCACGCGCCGCGCTCCCGATGCGCTGGACCGGATCAACGTTTCATTGCGCAAGCTGGCGATGCCGCTGGCGTCTGTCCTGCCGCCGGTGCCCGATCATGTCGAAAAGCCGGGGGTGTTCGATATCTTCAAGCCAGGCCTGCTGCGCACCACGGTTCTGTTTACGCTGGGCTATTCGTTCCACGCGATCACGTTCTACTACATCCTCAAATGGTCGCCCAAGATCGTGGCCGACTTTGGCTATACCCAGCCGCAGGCGGCCAGTGTGCTGGTGTGGGCGAACATTGGCGGGGCGATTGGCGGCGGGCTGTTCGGTTATGCGATGCATCGTTTCGGCTTGAAGTGGCCGACTATCGTGATGCTGCTGACCGGATCGGTCGCAGTCATGGCCTTCGGCTTTGGGCGTGAGACGCTGGACGGGTGGAAGGTGGCGGTGTTCTGCACCGGATTTACCACCAATGCTGCCATCGTCGGCTTCTATGCCCTGTTCGCCAAAGGCTTTCCGACGCATGTGCGGGCCACCGGTACCGGCTTTGCCATTGGCGCCGGGCGCATTGGTGCTGCGGGATCGCCCATTCTGGCGGGCGTGCTGTTCACGCAGGCCGGGCTGGGCCTGCTGGGCGTGTCCATCGTGATGGCGATGGGATCGCTTCTGGCAGCGGCGATGCTGCTGATGCTGCGCAAGGAAGTGTAAGCGAAAAGACCCTTTCCCACGGGAGGGGGTTTACACTGTTTACACAGTCCAGAGAGCAAATAACGGGGCCGGGCGAACCAAGGTTCGATCCGGCCCTTTTGCGTGGAAAAACAGCGCATGAAGGGCCGGGCAGACAATCGACGGTTCAAGGAGCAGTTGCGCGGACCATTGCAGAACCGCGACTTGTAGGACAGCGCCCTTTTTGCGCCGCCGGGTTGAGCGCGGGCGCGATCCGGTGAATGATGGCGGCATGACCAGACAGCTATTGCTCCCCCCGCTTGTTCTCGCCCCGCTTGCCCTTGTTCTGCTGACGGGCGCTGCGCCCGCGCGCTATCCCGATGGCGTGGCCGATGCCGCGCTGCGGGCGGCTCCGGTGTGGGATGGGCACAATGACGTACCCGAACAATTGCGCGAGCGGCGCAAGGACGTGCTGGAGGGCTTCGATTTCCGCGACACGCGCGGAACCGGCGATGCGGCCAAGGGCGTGCCGCCGATGATGACCGACTTGACCCGGATGAAGGCGGGCAAAGTGGGCGCGCAGTTCTGGTCGGTCTATGTCTCGGCCACACTGCCCGAACCGCAGGCGGTGCAGGCGACGCTGGAACAGATCGATGTGACCCGCCGCCTGATTGCCGCCTATCCCGCCGACATGCAGTTTTGCACCGATAGCAAATGTGTGGAAGCCGCGTGGAAGGCGGGCCGGGTGGCGTCGCTGATTGGCATGGAGGGCGGCCATTCCATCGGCAGTTCGCTGGCTGTGCTGCGCCAGATGCACGCGCTTGGCGCGCGCTACATGACGCTGACTCACTTCAAGAACAACGCCTGGGCCGACAGCGCAACCGATGCCCCCGCGCATGATGGCCTGACCGCGTTTGGCGAAAAGGTGGTGCGCGAAATGCAGCGGCTGGGCATGTTGGTGGACCTTGCCCACGTCAGCGAGGCGACGATGCGCGATGTGCTGGCGCTGAAAGGCCCGCCGGTGATCGTCAGCCATTCCAACGCCCGCGCGATCAACGGTCACACCCGCAACATTTCGGACGAAACGCTGAAGGCCATAGGGGCGCAGGGCGGCATCGTGATGGTGAATTTCTATCCGGTCTATGTGGTGGAGGCCGCGCGGCAGTGGAGCGCGAACCGCGATGCCGAAGACGCCCGCCTGAAAGCGCTGTATCGCGGCGAACCGGACGCGGCCAAGGCGGCGCTGGCAGCATGGACGAAGGCCAACCCGATGCCGCGCGGCAGTATCAACGATGTGGCTGACCATCTTAGCCATATCGCCAAGTTGATCGGCGCGGACCATGTGGGGTTGGGCGGCGATCTGGACGGGGTGGAAAGC
>JBJOPJ010000191.1:0-3225 GCA_046050825.1 Pseudomonadota bacterium | reverse complement strand
GGTGATCGCCAGAGCGCTGCAGGGTAATCCCGGTCAGCAAGCTGTCGGCGATCATGCGCGCCCGGTTGCCCACTTCGATGCGGGCCGCGGCGGTGTTTTCCAGATCGTGCAACGTGGCATAGAACAGGTCCAGCCAGCGCACGAAGTGTGCTTCGTCCAGCCCCGGAATCCCCACGTGCAACCGCATCGGGTTGCCGGAATATTCCCCGCTGTTCAGCAGAATTGAGCGCCAGAACGCCTTCATCCGCGCCAGGTGCGGCGCCCAGTCGGCAATCCGTTCGGCAAAGATCGGCCCGATCAGCGCATCATCGCGCACCCGCCCGTAAAACGCCTCGACGAAAGCATCGACATAGGCCGCATCGATCCCGATCGCGCCGGCTTCATCGCGCTTGCGCGCGCGGGCGGCCAAAGCGCGGGGATGGCCCTGCTTGCGCAGCGGCCCGGGGCGTTGCTGAAATTGGGGCCGGGATGGCGGCTTATCGGGGGTGGTCATTCATTCGCCCTACACCGATCGGGCAGCCAAGCACAGTTTAGCGCGAAGCGGTGCGCCGCAAGCCCGAGCTTTCGGTCTGATAGCCATCGAAAATGGCCCGCGCGATCGTGGCGATCCGGCTATCGCGGTTGGCCCTGCCGCCTTGTCCCGTAACGTAGATCGCCACCGCCAGCACCCGCCCATCGGGGGTGTGGATGAAGCCAACGTCGCTTGCGGTATTGTTGAGCGTGCCGGTCTTGTGGGCCACCCGTGTCCCTTCGGGCAGGCCCGCGCGGATGCGGTGCCGCCCGGTCAGGCAGCGTTCCATCGCGCCAATCAGGACGCCGCGGCTCGACTTGGTCAGCCATTGCCCTTCGTAAAGGCCTTGCAGCAGCTGAACCATCGCCAGCGGGGTGGCGCTATCGCGCGGATCGACGGTCCGGGCGGGATCGAATTCGCCATCATCACGCACCAGCGTGGCGATATCGCGATCAAGCCGCAACCCAGTGACCCCGGTGCTCTTGATCCAGCGGGTCACCGCCTGCGGGCCGCCCACCACCGCCAGCAAGGCATCGGTAGCGTGGTTGTCGCTTCGCGTAAGCGCCAGTTCGATCAGGGTCGATGCCGCCAGCGTCTGCCCGGCGCGAACCGGGGCCTTCTTGCCGGCGAACTTCATCGAACGCACCGGCATCATCATCGGGAAACGATCGGTCAGCTTCCAGCGCCCCTGATCGACCCCGTCGAGGAACGTGGCGACAATCGCGATCTTGCTAGTGGAAGCCATCGGAAACGGTTGATCGCCCAGCACGTTGATCGTGCGGCCCGATGCAAGGTCGATCGCAGCCACACCGATCCGGCCCTGGCTGGCATTCGCCAGCGAAAACAGCCGCGCGTCAAACCCGCCACCATCGATCTGCGGCGCCGGCGCAGCGGCCAACAATGTGCGCACCGGCGTTGGCGCCAGAACCGGCGCCGTGGCGCGGGTGGATTTGGGTTTGGCCGCGACAGCCTGCGGTGCAAGCCCCCGCACCGAAGCGCTTCGCGCCGAAGTTGCCAGTTCCGCCGTCGGCCGTTCCGAACCCGTTCGGGCCGGGCTGGTTCCTGCTGGACTGATCTTTACCGAGCTGACGTTGGCCGGACTGGCCTTGGCCGCACTGACCTTTGCCAGGCTGGCCTTGGCCGGGCTGACTTTCGCCAGACTGCTGCGGGTCGCCGCAGTCTGGCTAGCTGCGGACCGCGCCGGGGCCGCACGCACCGCTGGCGCCGAAGCGCGCGGCACCGTGAACGCCCGGTCGAACTGAAGCTCAAGCGGATCAGCAAAGGCCTGTGGTGTGCATAGCACTGCACTGCCAGCAAGCGCCAGCAAGCCAAACAGTCGTGTGATGGTTCCCGCTTTCACGATCTAGATATTAGCCCGGTTTTGGTTGCAATTTGTCTAATGCGCACGCCCCATTCGCCCCCACCTGCGCCGTTAAACGCAACCGAAATGCGAACAGATCTTACCTGTAAGAATATTTATGCAACCCAGACCTGTCAAATTATCACAAGTGCAGTCGGGCGCTGGAGCAGCCCTGAACGGCGCTATCGCAGCCAGAATGCCGGCCGAAGCCTGTGCTGCGGGCAACCTGTCGCGCGCGCCGCCCTGCCAACCGGGAACGGCGGCGATGACGAATCAAGTAACTATAAAATAACCATGAATTTTCATAACCGTGGCCAGCCTGCGGCACGTGTCGAAGCCGTTTGGGCGGCAAACCGATGGCGCGGGGCAGCCGATACCAAGCCGCGCAAACCAGGCTGAATATTTTTATTGGTGGGGCGTAAAATCGCTACATTTTAGGCCATTCGGCTCCAAAACAGACCGCCATGGCGGTTCGGATCGCACAAAAAAGGGCCGAAGGGATCGCTCCCTTCGGCCCTGATTTCGTTCGGTAGGGTGGGCTGGGCTTAGAAGCCCATGTCACCCATGCCGCCCATGCCGCCGCCGGGCATTCCGCCCATGGCCGGCTTGTCATCGGGGCGTTCCGAGATCGCAGCTTCCGTGGTGATCAGCAGGCCCGACACCGAAGCGGCATCCTGCAGTGCGGTACGCACGACCTTGGTGGGATCGATCACGCCGGCAGCCTTGAGGTTTTCGTACGTGTCGGTCGCAGCATTGAAGCCCTGGTTCTCGTCACCTTCGCGCAGCAGGTTGCCCGAAACCACCGCGCCATCATGGCCAGCGTTTTCGGCGATCTGACGCAGCGGGGCCATGATCGCCTTGCGGACGATGTCGATGCCCTTGGTCTGATCGTCGTTGGCGCCCTTCAGGCCGGCAAGGGCCTTGGTGGCATAGAGCAGCGCCGTGCCGCCGCCAGGGACGATGCCTTCTTCAACGGCCGCACGGGTGGCGTGCAGCGCATCGTCGACGCGGTCCTTGCGTTCCTTCACTTCGACTTCGGTCGCACCGCCAACCTTGATCACGGCAACGCCGCCAGCCAGCTTGGCCAGACGTTCCTGCAGCTTTTCACGGTCATAGTCCGACGTGGTGGTTTCGATCTGGGCGCGGATCTGTTCGACGCGTGCCTTGATCTCGCCCTGCGCACCCGCGCCGTCGACGATGGTGGTGTTGTCCTTGTCGATCGAGACGCGCTTGGCTTCACCGAGCATGCCCAGCGTAACCGTTTCCAGCTTGATGCCCAGGTCTTCGCTGATCATTTCACCCTGGGTGAGGATCGCGATATCCTGCAGCATGGCCTTGCGGCGATCGCCGAAGC
>JBJOPJ010000190.1:0-3250 GCA_046050825.1 Pseudomonadota bacterium | reverse complement strand
AAAAAGATGCCGCCGGTGACCGCCGTTGCCAGAACCAGCCCGATCAACTTGTACTCGCTGGGCGCGCCGAAAACCTCCCAAAGGTCAACAACGGCGCGGCGCGGCGAAATATTGCGGAAAAAGCCCTTCATGCGCGCCTAGATAGGGCGGCCAGCGCCATTGCGCCAGCCGTCACCGTCACGCCTTACCCAAAAGGCGCGTAAAGCCCGCGTCCGTGCCGCTTCAGCCAGCGGTTGGCGGCTTCCACGTCGCCTTCGAACAGGCTGGCCAGATGGGCGTGGAACGCGGGGCTATGATCGAAATGAAGCATATGCGCCACTTCATGCGCCACCACTGACCGCCGCACGAAATCGGGGGCCATGATCAGCCGCCAGTTGATGCGGATGGTGCCATCCGATGCGCAACTGCCCCAGCGCCGCTGCGCGCGCGACAGCGAAAGGCGTGGTACGTCCTCATCCGCCTGCGCGCAGTAATGCGCCAGATCCACAGCCACCAGTTTCAGCGCTTCGGCTTCAAGCCCGCGCTGCAGCCGCCCGGACAGGCCCTCCAGCGGGCCGCCGATCATAATCGCGCCATCGGCAATCACCGGCCTGCGCCGCGCACGTTCCTGCCAGTCGATGTGCAGGGCATGGCCCCGGAACGCCACGGTCGCACCCGGCGCAATCGTGCGGGTTTCGGGCAGATTGGCCAGTTGCCCGGCCAGCCAGTCGGCGCGGTCACGGGCAAAGGCTTCGGCATCGCCCACACGGCCCCACGCAGGGATGGATACCCGTGCCTCGCTGCCATCAGGGGCCAGTCGCAAGGTCATGCGCCGGGCATGGCCCAGCTTGCGCACCACCAGCGGCAATTCGCGCCCGTCCACCTCGATCGTGCGTGCGGAAATCTTGCGCGGACCGGCTTTGGCAGGCGCAGATGCTTCCTTGGCCTTGGTGTTGGCGCGTTTCAGCCAATCAAGCATCGAAGTGGTCTGCCGGAACGATGTGTTCTTCCAGCGGCCCGGCCAGCGTTTCGCTGATCGCCTTGCCCACCACCGATTGTCCGGCGCGATGCACAGCCTCGCGGTCGCCCGAAATCAGGTAATGCCAGTCGGGCAGCGGATCGCCGTCCACGCGCAGGCGATAGGCGCAGGTATCGGGCAGCCATGGCAATTGCCGCGCCAGCTTGGGCGTCAGCCGCAGGCAATCGGGCACATAGACGCGGCGGTGCTTGTAATCGCTGCACTGCGCGGTCTTCAGGTTCAGCAGGCGGCAGGCGACGTTGGTGTGATAGACCTCACCGGTGGCATCGTCCTCCAGCTTGTGCAGGCAGCACTTGCCACAGCCGTCGCACAGCGCTTCCCACTGTTCGCGGGTCAGCGCCTCTACCGGCTTTTCCCAGAAGCGGTCCGCGCTCACTTCACCCACTTTGCCAGATCGGCGGCAACGGCCTTTGCGTCCTTTTCCGCAGGCAGCAGGGCAATCGGTTCACCCTGCGGCCCCATCAGATAGGCGGCGCGGCTGTGGTCCATCAGGTATTCGCCCGCCGTGCCACCGTCCCGCTTCTGCGCGAAAACCGCCCACTTCTTGGCCACGGCGGCAATCTGTTCGGGCGTGCCCGAAAGGCCGACCATGTTCGGGCCAAAATTGGCGGCATAGGCGCCCACTACTTGCGGTGTGTCGCGCGCGGGATCGATGGTGATGAAAATCGGCACGATTTTCGCTGCCAGATCGGCGTTATCCTTGCCCAGCAGTTTCAGCCCTTGCGCAATGTTCTGCAGGTCCACCGGGCACACGTCCGGGCAGAAGGTGTAACCGAAATAGACCACGCGATACTTGCCGTTGAAATCGGCCCAGCGCACCGGTTTGCCGTCCTTGCCCGTCAGGGTAAAGTCGCCGCCAATGGCTGCGCCTGCCAGCGGCGGCTCTTCGGCAGGGGTGCCGCCACATGCGCCCAGCGCAAAAGTGCAGCTTGCGGCAAGTGCCAGAAAAGCGGATCGGGGCGAAAGGGTGCGGAGTTTCAGGGCCATGGCGCGCCGGTTCATGCTCTGCTAACCGTGCCCTTGCAAGAGGCGAGTCCGCTGCGGCACGATAACATCGGCGCGCGGCACGCAACAGGAGGAACAAATGCTGTCGATCATGCGCAGGCCCATCGCCGCTCTCGCGATCCTGCTCGCCGCCGCCACGGCCATCCCGGCGCAGGCCCAGTTTTCCGACAGCTACAAGTTCCTCGACGCGGTTCGCAAGAAAGAGGGTGACAAGGTCACCAACGCGCTCAACGAACCGGGCACGCAGATCATCAATACCAAGGATTACACCACCGGCCAGACCGCGCTGCACATTGTCGTGGCGCGGCGCGATCTGGTGTGGATTCAGTTCCTTGTCGGCAAAGGTGCCAACGTAAACGCGCGTGACAATCGCGGCGTAACCCCGCTGGTTCAGGCGGTCGAAATCGGCTTTGTCGAAGGGGTGGACGAACTCATCAAATCCGGCGCGCGCGTGGATGACGCCAATAATACCGGCGAAACACCGCTGATCAGCGCAGTTCACCGCCGCGATCTGTCGCTGGTGCGCTTGCTGATCAAGGCCGGCGCAAATGCGGATCGGCCAGACAATTCGGGCCGTTCCGCCCGCGACTATGCCACCCTTGATGGGAAAAACAGCCCCGTTCTGGGTGAGATTGAGCGCGCCACCAAGGAAACCGGCGCGCCCAAGAAAACCTACGGTCCTTCGTTCTGACATGACTGAAGACGCCACCCTTCAGGCCCTGCGCCTCCGCCTTGCGCCCGAAGTGGCGGCATCCGCCGTGTTCGATGGCTGGACCGAAGCTGCCGTTACCGCTGCGGCGCAGGCAACCGGCACCGACCCGGCGCTGGCCCGTTTTGCCTTTGCCGATGGGCCTATGGCGATGATTGCGGCATGGATTGCGCGGATTGATGCAGACATGGCGCAGGCACTGCCCGCCACGCAGCTTTCCAACCTGTCGATCCGCGAACGCATCCGCCGCCTTGTCCAGTTCCGTCTGGATGCTGTGGCTGGGCAGCAGGAAGCCTTGCGCCGCGCGCTGGCAATCATGGCCATGCCGCAGAACCTGCGCGCCGCCACGCGCCTTGGTTGGTCCAGCGCCGATGCCATGTGGCGTCTGGCCGGTGATGTCGCCACCGATTACAACCACTATACCAAACGGCTGACGCTCGGCTCGATCTATGCCGCAACGCTCACCGTCTTTGCCAATGACACGTCCGAAGATCACGCTGAGACTCGCGCCTTTCTTG
>JBJOPJ010000189.1:0-3262 GCA_046050825.1 Pseudomonadota bacterium | reverse complement strand
AGCGTCGAAAACAGCGCGCCGCCCTGAAACAGCACGCCCCAGCGGCTGCGAATATCCACTTCGCCGCCATAGTGGCCTTCGACCAGCGGCTGGCCCAGCACTTCGATATGGCCTTCGCGCGGCGGCTGCAGGCCAATGATCGAACGCATCAGCACCGATTTTCCGGTGCCCGATCCGCCCACCACGCCGATAATCTCGCCGCGCCGCACGCTGAGCGAGAGGTTTTCGTGGATCACGTGATCGCCAAAGGCATTGGTCAGCCCTTCGACCACGATCGGGAATTCCCCGGTATAATGCTCCGCGTTCATCCCCACCCCATTTCGGTGAAGAACACCGCGAAAAAGGCGTCGAGCACGATCACCAGAAAGATCGCCTGAACCACGGCAACGGTGGTGCGCAGGCCCACTTCTTCGGAATTCCCGCGTACTTGCATCCCCTGATAGCACCCGGTCAGGGCAATGATCAGGCCAAACACCGGCCCTTTGATCAGGCCAACCCACAAATCGTGCAGCGGCACCACTTCCTGAATGCGGGTCAGAAAGGTCAGGAACGGAATGTCGAGCGTGATGGTCGAAATGAACGCGCCGCCGACGATCGACAGCAGCGCCGAATAGAACCCCAGCAGCGGCATGATCAGCACCGCGGCCAGCACCCGCGGCACCACCAGCGCTTCCATCGGCGAAACCCCGATCGTGCGCATCGCATCGACTTCCTCGGTCAGCTTCATTGTGCCGATCTGGGCGGCAAAGGCCGAACCCGACCGGCCCGCCACCATGATCGCGGTCATCAGGATGCCCAGTTCGCGCAGCGAAATCCGCCCGGTCAGGTTGATCGTCAATTCGCCAAAGCCGAGGTCTTGCAACTGCACCGCGCCTTGCTGGGCAATCACGATCCCGACCAGAAAGCTCATCAGCCCGACGATCGGCAGCGCGGTAACGCCCACCAGTTCCAGCTGGCGGATCAGCGCATTCAGGCGAAAGCGCGAAGGCCCCACCGCAATATCCCGCAGCGAAAGCAGCATTTCGCCAAAGAAGCCGAGGATGCCGACCGTTCCCGTACCGATCATGGTGACATAATTGCCGACGGTTTCGGGCACCCGTTCGAACACCGGCAGTGCTGGCCGAACGATCGCGCCGGTTTCGGGCAATGGTTTTACCGCGGCGATCAGGCGCCCGGCCTTGTCGCTGGCGCCAATGATCTGCGCACCGCTATCGCGCGCCAGCCGCCACACCGCCCATGCGCCCGTGGTGTCGATTTCGGAAATTTGCGACAAATCGATCCGCCGAACCTGCCCGTCCAGCGCGCGCAATCCGGGGTCGATCCGGCCCACCGTGGCAATTACCAAAGGCCCGCTCAGCGTCACGGTCAACGCACCGTCATCGCCAGTCGTGATGGTAAAGTCGGCCAGGTCGTGCATCGTGTTTGCGGTCATGGGGTAAAAACGCCGCGCCGACAAGCGCGGCCAAGCTTGCCACCCGCGCGGGGCGCTGGCAAAGGCGGGCGGCAATGACAGAAGCAACGCTCGACAAGACATTCGACCCCGCCGCGATCGAGGCGAAATGGTATCAGCACTGGGAAGGGAACGGCCTGTTCCGCCCGGACCGTCCGAACGCGACCCCGTTCACCATCGTCAACCCGCCGCCGAACGTCACCGGCAGCCTGCACATTGGCCACGCGCTGGACAACACCTTGCAAGACGTGGTGATCCGCTATGAACGGCTGCGCGGCAAGGATGCGCTGTGGGTGGTCGGCACCGACCACGCCGGGATCGCCACACAGATGGTGGTCGAACGCCAGCTTGAAGCCGCGGGCGACAAGCGCGCCAATTACAGCCGCGAAGCCTTCATCGACAAAGTGTGGGAATGGAAGGCGGAAAGCGGCGGCACGATTACCCGCCAGCTGCGCCGGCTGGGCTGTTCGATGGACTGGAGCCGCGAACAATTCACCATGGACCCCCACTTCACCCGCGCCGTGGTGAAAGTGTTCGTCGATCTGTACAATCAGGGGCTGATCTACCGCGACAAGCGGCTGGTCAACTGGGACCCCAAGCTGAAAACCGCGATTTCCGACCTTGAGGTGGAAACCCGCGAGGTCAAAGGCGGGTTCTGGCACTTCAAGTACCCGCTGGCCGATGGGGTCAAACGCGCCGACGGGCTGGACTATATCGAAGTGGCCACCACGCGCCCCGAAACGATGCTGGCCGATATGGTGGTGGCGGTCCATCCGGACGATCCGCGCTATCAAGCGGTGATCGGGGCACAGATCCTCCAGCCGCTGACCGGCCGCCGCCTGACGGTGGTGGCCGATGAACACGCCGATCCGGAACTGGGATCGGGCGCGGTAAAGATCACCCCGGGTCACGATTTCAACGACTTTGAAGTGGGCAAGCGCGCCGGGATCAAACCGGCCGAAATGCTCAACATGCTGGATGCCGAAGCCCGCGTGGTGCAAACTGCCGATGGCCTGGTCCCGGCTGAATTCGTCGGGCTGGACCGCTTTGACGCGCGCGCGCTGGTGGTCAGCCGGATGAAGGAAGCCGGCTGCCTGATCCCGCACGTCACGAAGGACAAGGACGGCAACGAAACCGAACACGACGCCGAACCGCGCACCATCCAGACGCCGTTCGGCGATCGCGGCGGCGTGGTGATCGAACCGTGGCTGACCGATCAGTGGTATGTGAACGCCGAAGTTCTGGCCAAGGCCCCGCTGGAAGCGGTGCGCAGTGGCGCGATCGAGATCGTCCCGAAAAGCTGGGAAAAAACGTTCTTCAACTGGATGGAAAACATCCAGCCGTGGTGCGTTTCGCGCCAGCTGTGGTGGGGCCACCAGATCCCGGCGTGGTATGGCAGCGATGGCAAGGTCTATGTTGCCGAAACCGAAGCAGCGGCACAGGCACAGGCCGGCGCCGCCGTTACGCTGGAACGCGATCCCGATGTCCTCGACACGTGGTTCTCCTCGGCGCTGTGGCCCTTTGCCACGCTGGGCTGGCCGGATGCCGATGCGGCGCTGGTGGCGCGGCACTATCCGAATGACTTGCTGATTTCCGGGTTCGACATCCTGTTCTTCTGGGATGCGCGGATGGCGATGCAGGGGATCCATTTCATGCAGGACGTGCCGTGGAAGCGGCTCTACCTGCACGGCCTGGTCCGCGCGGCCGATGGGCAGAAGATGTCCAAATCAAAGGGCAACGTGGTCGACCCGCTGGGCCTGATCGACCAGTACGGCGCCGATGCGCTGCGCTTCTTCATGGCGGCGATGGAAA
>JBJOPJ010000188.1:0-3312 GCA_046050825.1 Pseudomonadota bacterium | reverse complement strand
TTCCAGCATCATCACTGCTGCCTGATTTCCGGCAAGCGGACGCGTGGTGAAAGCATCGATGTGAAAATAGGGAACTTTGGAATCGCTCACGCCGTCGGCGCTCCTTGTGCAAGGATGGCAGGACTGGTGCCATCGGGGCCGGGAGCCAGCAGGTTTTCTGCCCCCATCGACCCTTCGTCGACCAGTCCTTCAGGATCGGGATGGATCAGAATTTCCACACCGGGAAATTCCAGCAGCAGCTTATCCTCGATCTCGTCCATCACGCGATGGGCTTCGGTAACGGTCATCCGGCCATCGACCCAGACGTGGAACTGCACGAAATCGCGGTTGCCGCTGGTGCGGGTGCGCAAATCGTGCAGGCCTTTCAGTTCGGCATGCTGGGCAACGACCGCCAGAAAACGCTCACGCTTTTCCAGCGGCCATTCGTGATCCATCAACTGTTCTATCGCCGCCTGCGATGCCCCCCACGCGCCCCAGGCCAGCCACAGCGCAATGGCAAAAGCGAACACCGCATCCGCGCCGCGCACACCGACATAAACGTCCAGCACCAGCGCCGCGATCACCGCAAGGTTAAGGAACAGGTCCGACTTGTAGTGCACATTGTCGGTGCTGATCGCCAGGCTGCCGGTGCGGCGAATGACATGGCGCTGATAGGCCAGCAGGGCCAGTGTCGCGCCCATGGCGATGGTTGAAACAATCACGCCTGATCCAGCTTCGGCAACCTCTTGCGCGCCCATGAATTGCTGCACCGCGCGAAAGGCAAGGCCGATGGCCGAAATCGATATCAGCACCACCTGAAACATTGCCGCCAGCGCCTCGGCCTTGCCATGGCCAAAGCGGTGGTTGTGATCGTCCGGCATGGCCGCAACCCATACACCCAGCAAAGTGGCAAGGCTGGCCACCAGATCAAGCGTAGTATCGGCAAGGCTGCCCAGCATGGCGGTCGACCCGGTAGAGACGACGGCCCAGACCTTCATCCCCGCCAGCAGCGTGGCCACGGCAATGCTGGCCAATGCGGCGCGGCGGTTCAGGTCAGCGGCGATCTTGTTCATGGCGTTCCCTTTAGGGGTAGAGCAGGCTGCTGGTCCAGCCACCGCTGCCATCAGCCATAAACCGCCGCCGTTCGTGCAGGCGATGATCGCGGTCCTGCCAGAATTCGATGGCCGTGGGTTTCACGCGATAGCCCGACCAATGGGCCGGGCGTGGCACGTTACCGTCGGGATATTGCGCCTGCAACGCATCCACCCGATCCAGATAGACCTGCCGCGAAGGCAGCGGGCGCGATTGATCCGATGCCGCCGAACCCAGCCGCGATACCGGATTGCGGCTGGCGAAATAGGCATCGGCTTCTGCCGCGCTCACTTCGCTAATCGGGCCTTCGATGCGGATTTGCCGACGCAACGATTTCCAGTGAAACAGCAGCGCCACATGCGGATTGGCGGCCAGTTCTCCGCCTTTGCGGCTTTGAAAATTGGTATAGAACACAAAGCCTTCAGGCCCATGACCTTTCAGCAGAACCATGCGCACCGATGGCAGGCCTTCGGGCGTGGCCGTGGCCAGCGCCATGGCGTTGGCATCGTTCGGCTCGCTTTCCCGCGCCAGTGCAAACCACGATTCGAAGATCGCGATGGGATCGGCATGAGGAATCGCGTCGGCGGTCGGTTCAGACTTCACGGCATATCCTGACAAATTCGCGCGATCGGCAATCGCGACACATATTCTGATCATCGCGGACAGGTTTCGCCATGACCGGGATCAATTGCTCCGCCCGGATCTACCCGTATCGTGTTCCATAGGAAAGCTGGCCTTGCGGCCAGCGCGCGCAAATCCTAGCTAGGGGCCATGGCTGATCCTTATTCGATACTGGGCGTTCCCCGCAGCGCGAGCGAGAAGGACATCAAGTCCGCCTATCGCAAGCTGGCAAAGGAACTGCACCCGGACACCAACAAGGACAACCCCAAGGCGGCGGAACGCTTTTCCGAAGTGACCCGCGCCTATGATCTGTTGTCCGATAAAGACAAACGCGCCCGGTTCGACCGGGGCGAGATTGACGCCGATGGCAATCCCATGGGCGGCTTCGGCGGCGGTTTTGGCGGCGGCGGGTTTCGCGGTCAGCAAGGCGGCTTTCGCCACGACGGCGGCTTTGAAGGCGCCGAAGGTGTCGACATCGGCGACATCTTCGAAGGCTTGTTCGGTGGCAGGGGTGGCGCAGGTGGCGGATTTGGCGGCGGTGGTTTTGGTGGCGGCGCACGGCGCGGCCCGCCGCCCAAGGGCGCCAACGTCAACTATCGGCTGCCGGTATCGTTCATCGATGCGGCCACCCGCGCCAACCAGCGCATCACCCTGTCAGATGGCAAGACCATCGATCTGAAATTGCCTGCGGGTCTGGAAAACGGCCAGCAGATGCGGCTTGGCGGCAAAGGTGAACCCGGCCCCGGCGGCAGCGGCGACGCCATCGTCACCATCGAGATCGGCAACCACCCGTTCTATGAACGCGAAGGGGACAATATCCGGCTCGACCTGCCAATCAGCCTTGCCGAAGCGGTGAACGGGGCAAAGGTCAAAGTGCCCACCGTGGATGGCCCGGTCATGCTTACCGTCGCCCCCGCAAGCTCCAGCGGACGCACCCTGCGCCTGAAAGGCCGGGGCTTTTCGCGCAAGGATGGCACCCGTGGTGATCATCTGGTGACCCTGCAAATCGATCTGCCTGCCGATGATGAGGATCTGAAAGCCCGTCTCGACGGTTGGCAGGATATGCGAGATCTTCGTAGCAAACTGGGCGTGTAACGGGTGACACCCGGCCCGACACCGCCGGGTTCGCCACCATCGGGCCATCGCCCGTTGATGGACATGCCCGATCTGTCGCCCGAAGCGCGGCGGCGCGAAGCCCTGCGCTGGCGCGCCGGGCTGGCCGAAGCGCGCGAAAAGCTGGGACCGGGCAGCCGGGCATGGGTGGTCGTCAAGCGGGTGTGGACCGGCGTGTTCAACGATGGATCGATCCATGCCGGCAACCTTGCCTACATGATCGTGATTGCGCTGTTCCCGTTCTTCATCACCGGGGCCGCGCTGTTTTCTGCCATTGGCGAACCCAGCCAGCGCGCCGCTGCCATCGACACCGTGCTGATCGCGCTGCCGCCGGTCGTGGCCGCGACCATCGAACCTGTCGCGCGCAGCGTGATCGAGGCACGCACCGGATGGCTGCTGTGGGTCGGCGGCATTTTCGGGCTGTGGACCGTGGGCAGTCTGGTGGAAACCATCCGCGACATCCTGCGCCGCGCCTATGGCACGCGCTGGGAACATGCTTTCTGGCGT
>JBJOPJ010000187.1:0-3337 GCA_046050825.1 Pseudomonadota bacterium | reverse complement strand
AAGGTCGATCGTTCGGCCGCCTATATCACCCGCTATCTGGCCAAGAACATCGTTGCCGCCGGCCTTGCCACGCGCTGCACGATCCAGCTGGCTTATGCGATCGGCGTGTCCAAGCCGCTGTCGCTCTATGTCGATACGCATGACACCGGCACGGTGGGCGATGACAAGATCGAACAAGCGATCATGCAGATCGCCAAGCTGGGCGGGCTGACCCCGCGCGCAATCCGCACCCACTTGGGCCTGAACAAGCCGATCTATCGCAAGACGGCGGCCTATGGCCACTTCGGGCGCAAGGCCGAAGGCGATCTGTTCCCGTGGGAACGCACCGATCTGGTCGAAGATCTGAAGGCCGCGCTGGCCTGATCAGCCGGCAATACCGGGAATAACGGACAGGGCGGCCACTGGCCGCCTTGTTGCGTTTTGGCCGCCCTGTTGCGTTTTGGCCGACCTGTTGCGTTCTGGCCTAGCGCCGATAATCCGCCGTGATCGCGCCCGCCGCGGCCAGTTCGGCTTCGTGGCTGGCCTCGCGCCAGTCTTCAGCCAAAGCGGCAGCTTCCCATTCCTGCATCGCCGGATGCGCCAGCACATGGTCCACCCACGCCTGCCCCGCGCCAACATCAAGGCCATACGTGCGAATGCGATAGGCCACCGGCGCATAGAACGCATCGACTCCCGTAAACGCGGCCCCGGCCAGCCACGGCCCGCCAAACTGCGCGAGGCCGGTTTCCAGCACTTCGCGCACGCGCGCCACATTGCGGCGCAAGCCTTCGCTCATCGGTTTGGGGCTGACCCGCACGCCCACGTTCATCGTGCAATCATTGCGCAAATGGCCGAACCCGCCATGCATTTCCGCGACGGCCCCTTGTGCGTAAATCCGCGCCGCTTCGTCCGTCGGCCAAACGCCGGGATGGCGATCGGCCAGATAGAGCGTGATGCCCAGCGAATCCGGGATGCGCCGCGCGCCATCGATCAGCAGCGGCACCTGCCCGGTGGGCGAAAACTGGCGAAAGTCTTCGTAATTATCGGGCTTGGTGAATGGTTCCAGCCGGTCTTCAAAGGCAATGCCCAGCGCCTTCATCAGCACCCACGGGCGCAAGGACCAGCTTGAATAGTTCCGGTTGGCGGTAATCAGGGTGTACGTCATCCGCGCAGGCTAGCCCGGACCGGGCGCGCTTGCCAGCCTGTGCTGATAACGCCGGCTCAGCAGCGCTTGCGGCCATTGTGGGCCAGCTTGTGGCCGGCAACCGCGCCCACCGCAGCGCCGCCGATGGTGGCAACCGGACCGCCGATCAGCACGTTGCCCAGCACCGCACCGCCAACCCCGCCGGCCACCGCGCCGGTCGTCTTGTCGAACCGCAAGCAATTGCCGTGCCCTTGGGCGCGATGATGATGGTGCCGGGTGCGCGCCTCTGCGGGTGCGGCCGCGACGAGGCTGAAAGCGGCCAGCGCAAGCAGGCCCTGACCGAGAGTGCCGGTGCGCCCGAAGGTTCCGGTGCGCCCAATGGTTCCAATGCGCATTACAGATCTCCTTGGGAGGACATTCCCCCAAGGATCAATGGCCCCGCCATTATGAATGGCACCTGATGCGGCCGGGCGAACGCCCGTTTGGGGCAGTTAATGGGCCGCCAAATAGGCAGTGGCATCATCTTCGGGCCAGTGTTGCAGGCGCGGGGTGCCGGAATTCAGGAACAGCGCCGGCAGCTTCGCCAGCATCAGGGCTTTGTGAATGCACCAATCCGCCGCGCGTTCGTTCCACCGCGCGGTGGCCTTGCCTTCCCGTTCCAACCACCGTTGATAGGGCAGGAAATGGTCCGGCTCATCCCGATGCACGATCTGAAAAATCTTGAGCATCACCGGGTCCGACCGGACCAACCGGTTCGCCAGCAGCACGTTGACTTGGGCATAGCCGCGCTGCTCGGTCAGCATGATCACGCGGCACAGGCGCTCGAATTCGTCCGCATTGGCCACCACCGACCCCGTATCAAGCTGTTCGATCGTGCAGCCGAACACCCATTCGATGAACCGGTCGATGTGTCCGCAACTGCGATCGACGGCCAAGGGCATCCGCCCTTGCCGCTCGAACCAGCGGCGGAACATGACATAATGCTTGTGTTCATCCGCGCGATGCTTGGCGATCTGGGCCTGAAACGGCAGGTCATCGGGGCAGCGCAACCGCACCGCCTCCAACACCCGATCGAGCGACGTGTAACCCCGGTATTCGTTGTAGATATAGATCGACGCCAGCACATCGAGATAGCGTTCGCGAAAGGCTGCGCCGATCATACCAACTTACTCCAGAAAGGTCAGATCACTCCAACATGGCGTTGAGGCCCAGCACGGCTTCGGCGAATTCCTCGCGAAAGTCCTGCACGACCTGACGGCAGCTCCGTTCGGCCTCAACCAGCCCAACGCCTTGTCCGACGAAATAGCTGACCAGCCCTTGGGCCTCTGCATTGCCGTTGACCACCGCTTTCTCGATATGGGCAAAGCTGGGCTCGGAAACCATGCCCATCAATGGCATCGGCAAAGTGCCCGGGCTGTCCGGGCCATCCCATGCTTCGTGCCACGCGGTTTTCAGTTGGCGCGCGGGCTTGCCGGTGCGGGCCTTCGAACGGACCGTATCGCGGCTGCGCGCGTCGATCATTTTCTGGCGGAAGGCCGGGCTGGTTTCCGCCTCTGGCGTGGCCAGCCAGACCGACCCGCACCACGCCCCCTTGGCCCCGGCGGCCATCATCGCGGCCATTTGCCCGCCGGTCATGATCCCGCCCGCAGCCAGCACCGGGATATCCTGCCCGGCGGCTTTCAGGGCGCGGACCACTTCGGGGACCAGCACCAGCGTGGAAACTTCGCCGCAATGCCCGCCGGCCTCGCCGCCCTGGGCAACGATGATGTCCACGCCGGCCGCAGCCTGCCGCAGGGCGTGCTCTTTCGCGCCGACCAAGGCAGCCACCGGGATCCCGCGCTTCTTGCCTTCCGCGATCATCGCGGCCGGGGCGATGCCCAGCGCATTGGCGATCAGCTTGATCGGATGGCGGAACGCCACTTCCATCAATTTCGCGCCGTTTTCCGGGGTAATCCCGGCCCCTTCGCGCATCCGGGTGGCATCTTCCGGCGCGATCCTGACCCCGTATTGCGCCAGGATATCAGCGGTGAACTGCTTGTGCTGATCCGAAATCGCCGCCGCGCGCTGGGCATTGTTGGTGAATTCGGTAACGCGCGGATCAACCGTTTCCGGCACCAGCACATCCACCCCATAGGGCCGCCCATCGATGTGCGCATCGATCCACGCCAGCTCTTCCTCGAACTGCTCGGGCGTATAGGCGGCCGCGCCGAACAC
>JBJOPJ010000186.1:0-3373 GCA_046050825.1 Pseudomonadota bacterium | reverse complement strand
TTGGCGCGGGGCGATCACGTGATCGGGATCGACAGCCTGAACGCCTATTACCCGGTCAGCCTGAAGCGCGACCGGGTGGCCCAGCTGGTCGAAGCGGGCGGCAGCCGCTTTGCCTTCCACCACCTCGATTTTTCCGACATGGCGGCGCTGAACGCCGCGCTGGACGGCACCCCGATCGACCGGATCGTCCACCTGGGGGCGCAGGCCGGGGTGCGCTATTCGATCGAAAACCCTCACGCTTATGTCAGTTCAAATCTGGCTGGCCACCTTAACCTGCTGGAACTGGCGCGCCACCGCGGGACGGCGCACATGGTCTATGCCAGTTCGTCGTCGGTCTATGGCGGCAACGCCAAGCTGCCGTTCGCGGTAGAGGACCGGGTCGATCACCCGGTATCGCTCTACGCCGCCACCAAGCGCGCCGACGAATTGATGAGCGAAACTTACGCCCACCTCTATCGCCTACCGCTGACGGGTCTGCGCTTTTTCACGGTCTATGGTCCGTGGGGCCGGCCCGACATGATGATGTGGGATTTCACCCGGCGGATTCTGGCAGGCGAACCGGTGCCCCTGTTCAACCACGGCGATATGCACCGCGATTTCACCCACATCGACGATATCATCGCCGGCGTGATCGCGGCGCTGGATCATGCGCCAGTCGATGATGGCACCGAAAAGGCCGGCGGCAGCGTGAAGCCGCACGCGCTGTACAATATCGGCAACAACCGCAGCGAACCGTTGATGAAAGTCGTCGGCCTGCTGGAGGAAGCCTGCGGCAAGCCGGCCAAAATCGAATTTCTGCCGATGCAACCCGGCGATGTGCACCAGACTTGCGCCGATATCACCGCCATTGCACGCGATCTTGGCTATGCCCCCACCACCCCGATCGAAGCAGGTGTCCCCAGCTTTGTGCGCTGGTACCGGGCCTATCATCACCTCTGACACTTGAAGCGAAGCGCGCCATCGGCAATCACAGCGCCATGTCGATTCTCAGTGACCGTTGGATCCGCGAAGAAGCCCGTCGTTCGGGCATGATCGAACCATTCGTTGAACGCCAGCAGGCGGGCGACTGCATATCTTATGGGCTATCGTCCTATGGCTATGACGCGCGCGTGGCGGATGAATTCAAGATTTTCACCAACGTCCACAGTGCGGTGGTGGATCCCAAGAATTTCGACGACAACAGCTTTGTCGATATTCAGAGCGACGTCTGCGTGATCCCGCCCAATTCCTTCGTGCTGGCGCGCACGGTGGAATATTTCCGCATCCCGCGCGATGTGCTGGTGATCTGCCTTGGCAAAAGCACCTATGCCCGCTGCGGGATCATCGTGAACGTCACCCCGCTTGAGCCGGAGTGGGAAGGCCACGTGACGCTGGAATTTTCGAACACCACGCCGCTTCCGGCCAAGATCTACGCCAACGAAGGCGCGTGCCAGTTCCTGTTCCTGCAAGGCAACGAACCGTGCGAAGTCAGCTATGGCGATCGTTCAGGCAAATATATGGGGCAGCGCGGAGTAACCCTGCCAAAACTGTAAAAGGCCCGCTGAACGAGGCCTAAACGCGAGAGAGGAAGCGCAGCCATGGCCACCCCGATGTTCGACCAGTGGCGTGCGCGCTCTCCGCATTATGACGAAAGCCACGAAGCGGTTTGCGATACCGTGCGGGCGTTCGTTACCCGCGAAATCACCCCCTATGTCGATCAATGGGAAGCCGCCGGCGAATTGCCGCGCGAATTGCACCGCAAGGCGGCGGCAGCCGGGGTGCTGGGCCTGAATTACCCCGAAGAATTCGGGGGCACCGGCGAAGCGTTCGGATTGTTCCATTCGCTGGTCCAAACCGAAGAACTGGCCCGGCCGGGGGCCGGCGGGGTCTGTGCCTCGCTGATGACCCACGGGATCGGGTTGCCGCCGATCCTGGCCATGGGCAGCGAAGATCTGAAGCGGCGGATCGCGCCCGCCGTGCTGGCCGGCGAAAAGATCATCGCGCTGGGCATCACCGAACCGGGCGGCGGGTCTGACGTTGCCAACCTCAAGACCCGGGCAACGCGCAAAGGCGCGGCCTATATCGTCAACGGGGCCAAAACGTTCATCACCTCGGGCGTGCGGGCGGATTACATCACGCTGGCGGTGCGCACCGGCGGCGCGGGCATCGGCGGCATTTCGTTGTTGTTGGTTGAAATGGACCGCCCCGGCGTCAGCCGCACCCCACTGGCCAAGATGGGCTGGCATTCCAGCGATACCGCCACGATCCATTTCGACGATGTAGAAGTTCCCGCCGAAAACCTGATCGGCCCGGAAAACGGCGGGTTCGCCGGGATTATGCGCAATTTCAACAGCGAACGGCTGGGGATGAGCCAGCAGGCCAACGCCTTTGCCCGGATCTGCTTCGAAGATGCCCTGGATTGGGCGCGCCAGCGCGAAACTTTCGGCAAGCCGCTGATCGCCAACCAGGTGATCCGCCACAAGCTGGCCGATATGGTCCGTCGGATTCAGGCCACTCAGGCGTGGATCGATCAGTGCGCGTGGACCGTGGCAAACGGCAAGGCCTTCCCCGGCGATTTCGCACTGCTGAAAGTGCAAGCCACTCAAACCATGGAATTCTGCGCCCGCGAAGCCTGCCAGATCCTGGGCGGCGCCAGCTTCATGCGCGGCAGCCGGATCGAACGGATCTACCGCGAAGTCCGCGTGATGGCGATCGGGGGCGGCAGCGAGGAAATCATGTTCGATCTGGCCAGCCGCCAATACCACTTCTGACGGGCCGCACTCCCATTCGCCGAATTTCCTTGCGCGCCGTAGCGTAATCGATTCTCCTTGCCATCCCAGTCGGCCGCGATGGGCGGCCCGCAAGGGGGAGTATGGAATATGACAAATCTGGCCGCGCCGATCGGGCGCCTGTTGTTGTCGCTGATCTTCATTCTTGGCGGGGTAAGCAAGCTGGGCGCGCTTGCCGCCACGGGGGGCTACATGCAAAGCATGGGCGTGCCCGCCGCGCTGGCCTTGCCCGCCGCGCTGTTTGAACTGCTGGGCGGGTTGGCCATTCTGGTCGGCTGGCAAACCCGCATCGTGGCCCCGCTGCTGGCCGGGTTTTGCGTGGTCACCGCCGTGATCTTTCACCGCAACTTTGCCGATCAGGTGATGATGATCATGTTCATGAAAAACCTGGCTATGGCCGGCGGCTTCCTGGTTCTTTACGCCCACGGCGCAGGGCCGATGAGCATCGACGCGCGCAAGGGCGGCTGACCGCCCCCGCATGCCGTAAGGTAAGCTGAAATCAGTTCGACATTGTCGCCGGACCCGTGCAGTCCTTGGTCAAGCCGGGCAGCACAGATTCGGCGGCAATGGAGAGCTTAATGACCGCGAAGGCCGATCGTCCGTTC
>JBJOPJ010000185.1:0-3383 GCA_046050825.1 Pseudomonadota bacterium | reverse complement strand
CATCTTGACCAGATCGGGAACGGGGATGCCGTTGACGGTCGAATACTGCGTCACCGGAACCATGGTGTCGCCGTGGCCGCCCAGAACGAACGTGTTCACGTCGCGGATCGAAACGCCGAATTCCCAGGCGAGGAAGGTGGTGAAGCGAGCCGAGTCGAGCACGCCAGCCATGCCGACAACCTTGTTGGCGGGCAGGCCGGAGAATTCGCGCAGCGCCCACACCATCGCATCGAGCGGGTTGGTGATGCAGATGACGAATGCGTCGGGTGCGTTGGCGGCAATGCCTTCGCCCACGGCCTTCATCACCTTAAGGTTGATGCCCAGCAGGTCGTCGCGGCTCATGCCGGGCTTGCGGGCAACACCGGCGGTGACGATGATCACGTCTGCGCCTGCGATGTCGGCATAATCGTTGGTGCCGGTGATCTTGGCGTCAAAGCCTTCGACCGGGCCGCACTGCGACAGGTCAAGCGCCTTGCCTTGAGGCACGCCTTCGACCACGTCGAACAGGACGATGTCACCCAGTTCCTTCTGGGCGGCGAGGTGGGCCAGCGTGCCCCCGATATTGCCTGCGCCGATCAGCGCGATCTTCTTGCGTGCCATGCTCTACGGTCCTTTCCCGTTCGCGGGGACAAGCATACATACGCCAGCAGAGCTTTCGCCCAACTCTTCCCCGCGCCCCGCGAGCCAAGGAAGTTCTGGCAGAATGAATCGGCCCGTAGGCCCCCGCGCTTACGAATGCAACCGCGAAAAACGGCTAGTTTCCGGGTTTTTGAGATAACAGTTCGCAATAGCAATATGCTGTGTCCGAACCACGGTCAGGAATCAAAAAAGGCCCCGGCACACGATGCCGAAGCCCTTTTTATCACAAGGTCAGATGAACCTTCTGTTTCAGCGCAGCTTGCGCATGGTATCGCGGGCAAGGCGGCGGTCCAGCGTGCGGCAGACCTGCATCCAGAATTGCTGGCCGCTGGCATCGCCACCACGCTCGGCAATCAGCGCCGCATCGCGCGCGCGGGCCGCTGCGGAAAAACCGTGCGCCGCAAACAGCCGCAACGCCGAATCCAGCGCCGCGCTTTCCTGCGGCCACGATCCGCTCCACTCTTCGGCATTGTCATTCACCGCGCGCAAGTGGCGGCCCAGAATCGGGCGGGCCATACACGGGGAAATAATGCCGTAACGGGGGGCAAATCGCAGCATAAAGTGTCACATCTCCTTGGCGGGCTTAAATCCGCGCTCTCAGGCCCGTCTTTTACCCACTGCGGCCTAAAAGTGTGTGTGACGACACGGTAAAGGAAGCGGTAATCACTCGATACGAAGCGATTATGCGCCGGGCTGTGCAATCCAGCGTCCGGCGTTCTCATATTGCGGCAATACCGCGCCGCTGCCCTGTAGCGGGGCTGTCGGTGTCGCAGGCGCGGCGGCCTTGCCGTCCAGCACCGAACGCACTTGTCCTGCGCCATGGCTGAAAGGCTGTGCGCCCACCGGAAGCGCTGCGGGCAGAGGGCCGCCCGGCAGTGGTCCTGCACTGCCAGCCGCAACCGCCGCCGCCAGCCGCCCGTCCTCGAACGCCTTTTCCAGTGACAGCGGATCGGCAATATCGGCAGGGGCGGGCGTCCATGTGCGCGGGTGGGGCGCGGCAATCGGTTCGCCCCCGGCATAGCGCGCGGTGAACGCCGCCGGCTTGCCCGCCGCGCCTGCCCAGCGATAGAACCGGTGCGCGCCAATCGTGCCAAGGAAGTTCAGGCTATCGGCCCAATAGGGATGCACCGCCGTTGTGTGGTAATGCGTGGCAAGGCCCACCGGCGCATAGACATATCCTGCCAGCGCATCTGCCGCCACCCGCCGCGCCCGGTCCCAGAACACGCGCATCGGCTTGCGTGCCAGCGATCCGTCACACGCGAACGAGAACTGGCACGATGGCCGCTCCGACCCTTGATAGACCACGCCACAGACCGTGTTCGGCCAGGCCGGATGCGCCACCCGGTTCAGCACCACTTGCGCCACTGCGCGCTGCCCGGCATCCGGCTCGCTTGCCGCTTCGTAATAGATCGCCGCTGTCAGGCACTGCAAGGCGCGCCACTGGTCCTCGCCCGTGCCGGTGGCCATGATGGGCCGCGCGGTGCCGACAGGGCTGGTCAGCGCGGTTGCGTCCTGTCCGTCCCACGCCTTCGCCGCTTCGGTGGGGTCCACCAGCCCGCTGTCTTCGGGCGCCAGCCAGTAGAAGGCTGATCCGGGAAAGCTGTCGCCCCCCCGCTCGAACGGTTGCAACCCGCTGCGCCTTTCCTGCGCCGATGCCGGATGGATACCGCCCGGCTCGCCCCAGCCCAGCGGCCCCAGCAACATGCCCAGCGCGCCGAACATCGCCACGCCCGCCGCCCGCTGGCGCAGCATCGATGGCGCGCGCAGCGCTCGCCGGATCGACCGCATATCGCGCCGCCGTATCCGTGCCGCAAAATCGCGCGCCTTTGCTTCAGGCGTATCGCCGCGTTCCGCCACCGCGCAAACGGTGTCGGGCAGCACGATCGGCTTATAGGCAATATCGAGCGGCATGGCGAAAGCGGGGTGAATCCTGTAAATCCTCATTCTGCGCTACGCCCAAGCAGGCACGCCCGCATCTGCGCATTTCCGCCTGTCCCGATGCGGCACATCCTCCTTCGATCCGGTTAACCCGCCTGCATTTCATGGCGTCTCTTGCGGTGCAGCAAAGTTCCCGCTAGTCGGCGCATGACGCCAGAGGTGCCCGCTGAACCGGGCCTAAGAGGGAAGCCGGTTTGATTCCGGCGCTGCCCCCGCAACTGTACCCGGATAGCGCGTCGCCCATTCATGCCACTGGTGCCGGACGATCCCGGCGCTGGGAAGGCGGGCGACAAGCGGTGACCCGGAAGCCAGGAGACCTGCCTATGGTTGTCGTTCCGCGGCCGGGCGGGGTGAACCGGGCGCACGCGATGAGGCGCGCCACTTTGGCCCCGCGCTCCTCCCGCCATGAACGGCAGTTACCGTTCGTGGGCCGGGAGTCTATTGTCGTGAAGAAGTATCTGCTTTCCGTATCCGCACTTGTCCTTGCCAGCCCGGCGCTGGCGCAAGGCGTGGATGATGTCGTCATTGCCGACACGATCCGCGCCGATGCCATCACCGTCATCGCCACCGGCAGCGAAACCCTGCTCAGCCGCCTCGGCCAGCCGGTCAGCGTCATCACCGCCGATGAAATCGCTTCTGTCCAAGGCCCCGACATTACCCGCGTGCTCGAACGCATCCCTGGCCTGACCTTTACCCGCAATGGCGGCATCGGCAGTTTCACCGGCGTCCGCCTGCGCGGCGCTGATGCCGAACAGGTGCTGGTGCTGGTCGATGGTGTCCGCGTCGAAGACGTCTCGGCCCCGTCG
>JBJOPJ010000184.1:0-3389 GCA_046050825.1 Pseudomonadota bacterium | reverse complement strand
AATGGTGTCGTTGAACAGCACGCTGTCTTGCGGAACGATGCCGATGTGGCTGCGCAGGCTGGCCTGCGTTACCGCGCGGATGTCTTGCCCGTCGATCAGGATGCGGCCGCTTTGCGGATCGTAAAACCGGAACACCAGCCGTGCGATCGTGCTTTTCCCCGCCCCCGACGGGCCGACCACCGCAACTTGCGATCCGGCCGGCACTTCGAAGCTCAGCCCCTTCAGGATGGTGCGATCCGGTTCATAGCCGAACACCACGTTGTCAAAGACCAGCGTGGGGCGCGACACGATAAGCGCGGGCGCGCCCGGCGCATCGGCCACTTCGACCGGCGTATCCAGCAGGCGGAACATCTCGGCCATGTCGATCAGCCCCTGGCGAATGGTGCGATAGACCATTCCCAGCATATCGAGCGGCCGGAACAGCTGGGTCAGGAAGGTTTGCACGAACACCAGCTGGCCGGCGGAATAACGGCCCTGTGCCCAACCCCACGCAGTATAGGCCAGCGCGCCCGCCATCAGCAGGTTGACCACCAGTGCCTGCGCGATGTTCAGCAGGCCCAGGCTGTTTTCGCTTTTGACCGCGGCTTCGGCATAGGCGCCAGTGGCCTGCGCATAGCGGGCTTCTTCGCGGCTTTCGGCGCTGAAGTACTTCACCGTCTCGTAATTGAGCAGCGAATCGACCGCGCGCGACAGCGCCTGGCCATCCAGCCGGTTCATCGCTTCGCGCAAATGCGTGCGCCATTCGGTGATCGTTCGGGTGACATATATATAGGCCACCACCGCCAGCGCGGTTGCCGCGACCAGCTTCCAGCCGAAGTTGATGTAGAAGATCACCGCCACGCCCAGCAACTGGATCACCGTTGGCGCGATGTTGAACAGCATGAAGTACAGCATCGTGTCGATGCTCTTGGTGCCGCGCTCGATCACTTTGGTTACTTCGCCGGTGCGCCGCGCCAAGTGGAAGCGCAGCGACAGCCGGTGAAGCCGGGCAAACACGTTTTCAGCCAGCTGCCGGGTGGCATCCTGGCCCACGCGTTCGAACACGATGTTGCGCAAGTTGTCGAACACCACGCCGGCAAAACGCCCGGCCGCATAGGCCACAACATAAAGTAGTGCGAACGTCAGCACCCGGGCGCCGGTCACGTTCATGGCGTCGATCGCCCACTTCAGCAGATAGGGCAGGGCGAACTGCGTGGCGGTGGATAGCAGGATAAGCACCACCGCGATGACGATCCGCACCCGCAGCGCGGGGTTATCGCGCGGCCACAGATAGGGCAGAAAGCGTTTTAGCGTGCCCCAGCCATCGTGGCGGGCATCGCGCGGGGCGGCGGCTGGAAAATCTGGCGGCATTGACCCCATTTAGGAGCGTGCCGGCAAAAGCGGAAGGGCGCAGGCCTAGAATGCGTCATCCGGCAGGTCGAAGAAGATGCGCCGGGCCGAGAAATCGATCGCCAGCCGATTCAGCGCGCGCAAATCGCGCATGCCCAGAAACAGTGCCGGTTTTTGCTCCAGCCCCAGAAACTGGAATGGCGGCGCATCGACATAGGCGATCAGCACGTTCGAAAAGGTCATGTCCGCAAGGCGCAGCGCCCGGGCAAAGCCCACATCCGCCACCACGTCTTGTCCGGTAACGCTGTGCAGCACCGTGGTCCTGCCTTGTGAACGGTGTGCCAGCGCATCGCGCAGGGCGTGGTTCCCGACCGATGTTTCCGCGCCGGTGTCGATCACCACGCTCACCTTGATGCCATCCACGGTGGCGTCGGCCATGATCAGTTGCCCCGACTTGCGCCTCGCGGTGACCACGATCTCGTAAGCGGAACTGGCGCGCAACGACAAGGCATCGTCAATCGCGATCGTACCCTTGCGAAAGTCGATCAGCACCCGTTGGCCTTGCAGGCTATCCAGCCCAAGGATGCCATCCGCCCCCATGTCCGCATTATCCAGCAGGGGCGCCAGCAGGCTGTAATAGCTGCGCCGCCCCAAATCGAGCTGGTCGAGCTCAACCGTATTCACCCGTTGCGATCCGGCAAAGCCAATCAGCGTGGCCGTGCTGGTCGGCTGTAGATTCAGTTTGAGCGCCAGTTTCGTGCTCAACACCGTGTTCTGCGATCCTGTGTCGATCAGAAAGCGGAACGGGCCTTGGTTGCCCAGCCGCACCGGCACGGTCATATGGTCGGCGGCATCGCGCTTGATCGCGATAACGTCGGCGGTGCCGGTTGGCTGGCCGCCCGCGGGGCTGGCCGAAAGCGAGATCGCCGCCAACAGCGGCACAAGCAAGGCTGGCAGTGGGAAAGCAGGCATGGGCAGGGGGCATCCTTCCTGATGTGCCCGATCGTATCACTCCGCTGCCGTCGCAGCCAGCCGCAGGACATGGCTGCGCGGAGCTGCCGGAACCAGAGTGCGCGAATCCCGCGAACCGAGAATCGCGAGAGCATCAGATGCATATTGAGCCATAAATATCCCGGCCCGGTGGCCCGCCTAGGCCCGATCACGCGCGGTGCGGATCAGAATCAGGGTGAATCAGCCGACATTCGCGGAATGATTCTGTTTTCGATCGCTCAACCCCCCCCGAATTCGGGAGGTTCGGCTTGCGATAGAAAAAGAAAACCGCAGATTTCCGCCGTTTCCGAAAAAACTGAAACAAAATTGCAAAAACCCGTTGACCGAATCAGAGCCCCCCTTTAGAGGCCCGTTCACCGGACGGGAACGCCGCTTCAAACGGCAGAAACAACCGGTCGCCAACATAGACGGACAGCAAGTCCCCCGAAGTAAAAAGCGGGGTACGATGGTTGTCCGCCTGATTTTGTCGGCGGCTCTTTGACATTGTCGGTTTTAGATGAAGGGACATGTGGGCGACGGCGCCTGCTCCCGGGGCTTCAGGGCTCGGGGTGGCAGTTAAATAGTCGTTACCATTACACATGTCCTAACGTAACCATACGTTTAGACAAGTGCAGGGTAATTGACCCCTGAATTAATTTTACGTCAGATGGCAGGCTTCGGCCTGTGCTGTTGTGAGATTGGACACAAACTTGAGAGTTTGATCCTGGCTCAGAACGAACGCTGGCGGCATGCCTAACACATGCAAGTCGAACGAAGCCTTCGGGCTTAGTGGCGCACGGGTGCGTAACGCGTGGGAATCTGCCCTTGGGTTCGGAATAACAGTTAGAAATGACTGCTAATACCGGATGATGTCTTCGGACCAAAGATTTATCGCCCAAGGATGAGCCCGCGTAGGATTAGGTAGTTGGTGGGGTAATGGCCCACCAAGCCGACGATCCTTAGCTGGTCTGAGAGGATGATCAGCCACACTGGGACTGAGACACGGCCCAGACTCCTACGGGAGGCAGCAGTGGGGAATATTGGACAATGGGCGAAAGCCTGATCCAGCA
>JBJOPJ010000183.1:0-3403 GCA_046050825.1 Pseudomonadota bacterium | reverse complement strand
GCCGAAGGCAAGCTGACGCAGGCTGGATTCGGCGGGCAGACCGAAGCCATTCTCAAAGGCCTGGCCAGCCGGTTGCGCATGGTCGACGATATCAAGCGCCATCCTGAAATTCTGGATGAGCCGGTCGAAGTGGCGGCGATCATCCTTGGGCTGCCCCGCACCGGCAGCACCATCTTCCATCGCCTGCTCGCCTCGGCGCCGGGCATGACCGCCATTCGCTGGTACGAAGCGCAGAACTATGCCCCGCTGCCCGGCGACGAACCCGGCAATCCCAAGGCCCGCCGCGCCTATGCCGAAGCGATGATCGAAGGCTGGCTGGGCTTGTCGCCCGAACTCGCGTCGATCCACCCGCTCGATCCCGATGCGCCGGACGAGGAGATCATCATCCTTGGCCAGTTGTTCATCACCACCATGGTCGAAGCGATGACCTTCGTGCCGTCCTTCGCCAAGTGGCTCGACAGCTATGACCAGTCGAAGGGCTATGAGGATCTGAAGACGATCCTGAAGTATCTGCAATGGCAAGACCCGACGCGGCGGGGCAAGAAGTGGGTGCTGAAAAGCCCGCAGAACCTGCCCTACACCGATGTCATCGCCAATGCCTTTCCGCAGGCCGTGCTGGTGATGACGCACCGCGACCCGCTGGACGTCGTGCCCAGCTATGTCAGCATGGAAGCCGCGCTTTATAAGCTGAATTCCGTGCATTCGGACAAGGCCGTCGGCGGTTTCTGGTTTCCCCGTCTGGCAGGCTGGATGAAGCGCTTTGAAGAAGCGCGCGCCCGCATTGGCGAGGAACGCTTTATCGATATCGATTACCGCGAAGTGGCAAAAGAACCGCTGAAACAGGCCGAACGCGTGCTGGCCCACATCGGCGTGCCGGTGGACGAAACCATCGAGGCGGCGCTGGCCGAATTCATGGCGGGCAACAAACGCGAACAGCGCCCGATGCATGATTATTCGCTTGAACGCTTTGGCCTGAATGAAGCGGAAGTGCGCGATGCCTTTGCATCCTATCGCGCCCGCTACATTCGCTGACCCGACAGAATAAGGGATAACGGGATGACCGATCTTTCAGGCAAAGTGGCCCTGATCACCGGTGCGGGACAAGGCATTGGCCAGGGCGTGGCGCTGGCCATGGCAGGGGCCGGGGTTGCCGTTGCGGTAACGGGGCGCACGCTGGCCAAAGTTGAAGCCACCGCCCAGATGGTGCGCGAACGTGGCGGAAAGGCGCTAGCGCTGGCGTGCGATGTAAAGTCCGCAAGCGATCTTGCCGCCACGGTTGCGGCCACGGTGGCCGAATTTGGCGGCCTCGACATTCTGGTCAACAATGCGCAGGAAGTGCCGCTGGGCACGCTGGATGACGTGACCGATGAAGCGTTCCTTGCCGGGTTCGAATCCGGCCCGCTGGCCACCCACCGCCTGATGAAACTGGCCCGCCCGCACCTGTCCGCGCGCGGCGGCGGCACCATCTTCAACTTCTGCTCGTCAGCAGGCATCCGCTGGGACATGACCGGCTATGGCTGTTACGCTGCGGTAAAGCAGGCCATCCGCTCGCTCACCCGCGCGGCTGCCGCCGAATGGGGCAGCGAAGGCATCCGCGTGCTGACCATTGCCCCCCACGCTGAATCGCCCGGCCTGAAATGGTGGATCGAAAACAACCCGGAAGAAGCGCAGGCGTTCTTCCGCACGATCCCGCTGGGCCGCGTCGGGTCGCTGGAAGGCGATATTGGCCGCGCACTGGTGGCGCTGTCAGGGCAGGATCTGGCCTATCTGACCGGCGCGACCATCCCGCTGGACGGCGGGCAGGCGAACTTCGATTAAGGACGCGCCCGATGGGAAAGGTGGCCCGATGGAAAAGGTAATCGCGGCGCTTTGGGCGCCAGAGGGTGAAGCCCATGCCGCCTATGGCGCAAGGCTGCTGGCCACGCTGTCCGCAGCGCTGGCAGAGGCCGGGGCGCAGGCGATAAGGCTGAACATCCGTGATGACGCAGTGGCCGCAGGCGACGGTCTGGTGCAGCGCTGGCAGGCCCCGCAACAGGCCGCCATCGCGCAATTCTGGATGCCATCGGCCAATGCCCGCTTCCGGGGCGGCGTGGATGCCGTGCTGGCCGCACACAGCGCGCACTTTGCGGCATGGACGGTGTGCGAATCCACCATCATCGCCAATACCGATCACCGCAACGGGCAGCCATCTGGCGCAGGGCAGCCCCCTGTCCGCACATGGGGCTGGAGCCAGGCCAGTTTCATCTCGTTCCGGCCGGATATGACCCGCCAGGCCGCCATCGCGCACTGGCATTCGCACCATACCCGCGTTGCCATCGAAACGCAGGCGAACTTTGAATATGTCCAGAACATCATCGTGCGCGCACTGACCGACAATGCCCCGGCCTATGATGCCTTTGTCGAGGAATGCTTCCCGCTGGAAGCGCTTGACCAGCCAGAGGCGTTTTTCGATGCGGTGGGCGACAAGCCCCGGTTCGATGCCAACCTTGCCACGATGATGGAAAGCTGCGCCGCCTTCATCGATTTCACGCGCATCGACGTGATCCCGACATCGCAGTTCGATTTTCCGAACTGAAAGCTCAACAGCTTTTGGCCAGTCAGATTTACTGCCAACGCACCCATTGAAAAAGGATTGAAAGCGATGACCACTGCAAAGGTCGCTATCGTTACAGGTGCCAGTCGTGGCGCAGGCGCAGGCATTGCGCGTGGCTTTGGTGAACTGGGTTATACCGTCTATGTCACCGGCCGCACCATATCGCCGGGCGATGCCAAGGGCTGGGACGGCACGGTCCTGCCGGGCACGGTTGCGGAAACCGCGCAGGCCGTAACCGGACGCGGCGGCAAGGGTATTGCCGCGGTGTGTGACCATGCCGACGACCAGCAGGTTGCGCGACTGTTCGAACAGGTGATGGACGAACAAGGCAGGCTGGATGTGCTGGTCAACAACGCGGCCTATATGCACCACCAGTTGATCGAGAAGGCGCCGTTCTGGGAAAAGGAACTGGATGCGCAGAAGATCATAGATGTGGGCCTGCGCAGCGCCTATGTCGCCAGTTGGCACGCGGCCCGGATCATGGTGCCGCAGCATTCCGGCATTATCGCCATGACGTCCTCGTTCGGCGCAAGCTGCTATATGCACGGCCCCGCCTATGGCGCGCAGAAGGCCGGGCTGGACAAGCTGGCGCATGATATGGAGCATGATTTCCGGGGCACGGGTGTTGCTGCCGTCTCGCTCTGGCTGGGGCCGCAGTTGACCGAACGCGCGCAGATTGCCGCAACGACCAACCCGGAACAATACGAAGGCTTCCTTGCCATGGCGGAGAACCCGGAGTTTTCGGCGCATGTTATCGACGCGATCGACCAAGCACCGAACCGCGATGATCTTTCGGGGCAGACCCTGATT
>JBJOPJ010000182.1:0-3417 GCA_046050825.1 Pseudomonadota bacterium | reverse complement strand
CAGGGGGCAGTGCTGATGTGTTTTCCGGGATGTTTGCCTCGATGCGGCGCATTTCCGCTAGCGAGGCTGCGGCGGTGAAGCCTCGCAAGCTGGTGGTGGTCAGCGTGACGAGCGCCGATACGCTGCAAACGTTGGCGCGCCGGATGGCCTACGACGATGCGCCGCTGGATCGGTTTCTGGTGCTTAATGGGCTGACGGCGAACAGCCGGCTGTCAGCAGGGCAGCGGGTGAAGCTGGTTACCTATTGAACGCGGATTGCGCCCATCCGGCGCGGCGCGCACGAAAACGCCCGATGCGGCGCGCACGAAAAAGGCGGCAGGTAATCCTGCCGCCTTTCGCGTTTCGGGCCAAGGGCCAGAAGCGGCTTCGTTTACGAAGCAACCGACGAGTTGGCGTTCGACATGGCAGCCGAGGTCGTGTTGAAAGTGGTCTTCAGTTCATTGCCCAGGCCCTGCATCGCGGTGATCGCGGCAACGGCAATAAGGGCGGCGATCAGGCCGTATTCGATGGCAGTCGCACCGGCTTCGTCACGGAACAGCTTGTTGATGAACTTCATGGTCAGTCTCCTATAGGCAGTCTTGAAATTACCCGGCTCGTTCCCTGTCACCCGGATTGAGCGATTGCCGGAGTAGGGAAATAAAGTTGAAAATTGTTTAACTTGCGTTAGCAGATTGGACCGCCTCAGAGGCCTTGGTGGCTACGGAAGTCCACGTGAGTTGGCTCTGTCCGGCAAAGGTTTCGAGCGCAGTCATCATCGCCAGAATGATCAGGGCGCAGATCAATCCCATTTCGACGGCCGAGGTCCCCCGTACATCGCGTTTGATGGTTTTGAGCAGTGACTTGATCATTCGAATTTCCGCTTTCTGGCTCGATGGAGGCGGTTTTTGGCAGTGTATCCCTAAGGAATGATTGAGATTTCACGGCAGATGCGAAAACTTCCGACAATGATCCCCGTGGTTGCCGTTGCCCTGATGCGGGCAGATCACCGCGTGCTGATGCAGCGGCGCAAGCTGGGCGGCGCGCACGGCGGGCTGTGGGAGTTTCCCGGCGGCAAGGTTGAACCTGATGAAACGGCCACTGCCGCACTGGTGCGTGAAATCGCCGAGGAATTGGGAATTGCGCTGAATCCCAGAGATTTATCTCCGCTGACATTCGCGGCCCGACCGAATGATCCCTATGTCGTGCTGCTTTACAGCTGCCGCTTGTGGAGCGGCGAGCCGGTCTGCCTTGATGGTGAGGAGATCGGTTGGTTCACGTCAGATGCGCTTGATGGCTTGGCCATGCCGCCGCTTGACGTGCCGCTTGCACAGGCCGTGAAAGAAGTCCTCAAAAACTCAATTTAGCCGCTTGCCAAGCTCGAATGACGCCCCTATGTGCGCCTCTCCAACGCGCCCGTAGCTCAGCTGGATAGAGCATCAGACTACGAATCTGAGGGTCGGACGTTCGAATCGTTCCGGGCGCACCATTTCCTCTTTCGGGGGGAAGGCGAAGATGGCGGGCTCCGACGGGGGCTCGCCTTCTTCGCGTTTGGGGCCATGATTTCCGCGCGATGCGGCTGTCCCATCAATCCTGTAGCCTAACACACCCTTGCGCGTGACGGCGCGTGGCGGGGCAGTTATGGAAGAGCGATGGCGGACGTCGCGCAATCCTCCCCGCAGCCCAGCTCGGCCTGGCGGTTCGTTCGGGCAAGCCGGGCGCACGTGGTGATTGATGCCGCCGATTACTTTGCAGTGATGAAGCACGCCATGCTGGCCGCGCAGCAGCAGATTTTGCTGATCGGCTGGGATTTCGATACCCGTATGCGGCTTGGTCCGGGGCGTCGCTGGTGGACGGGCGCCGGGCGAAAGCGCTGGCCCGCGCGGCTGGGTGCGTTTGTGGTGTGGCTGTGCAACCGCCGCTCGGCGTTGCGGGTCTATGTGCTGAAATGGAATTTTGGCGCGCTGCGGTTCCTGTTTCGCGGGTCGATGATCATCGATCTGGTGCGGTGGTATTTGCATCCGGGCATCACGTTCCGGTTCGATTCTGCGCATCCGCTGGGCTGCAGCCAGCACCAGAAGATCGTGGTGATCGATGATGGCTTTGCCGTTTGCGGCGGGATCGACATGACTTCGGACCGGTGGGACACCCCCGAACACCGCGAAGCCGACCCGCGGCGGCGCAAGCCTTTTGGCAGGGGGCTGTATGGCCCGTGGCACGATCTGGCGATGTTGGTTGAAGGCGATGCCGCGCTGGCCTTGGCCGATCTGGCGCGTGAGCGCTGGGAGCAATCGGGCGGCGCACCACTGCCGGCCTGCGCACCACTGGGCCAAACCGCTTGGCCGGATGGCATTTCGGCAGAGTTCAACGATGTTGAAGTGGGCATCGCCAGAACGCGTTCGGCATGGAATGGCCTGCCCGAAATCCGCGAGATCGAGGCGCTGTTTGTGGAGCATATCGCCCGCGCCCGGCGGTTTATCTATGCCGAGAGCCAGTATTTTGCCTCCCGCACGATCGCCGAGGCGATTGCCCGCCGCTTGGTTCAGCCCGATCCGCCCGAGATTATCCTGATCAATCCACTGGCGGCAGAAGGCTGGCTTGAACAAACCGCCATGGATGGTGCGCGGGTGCGGCTGTGCCGGGCGATTGGCGAGGTCGATCCCCACAGCCGCTTTCGCGTTTATATCCCGCGCAACGCGGCGGGAACGCCGATCTATGTCCATTCCAAGGTCATGATCGTCGATGACGAAGTGCTGCGGATCGGGTCTGCCAATATGAACAACCGTTCGCTGGGCCTGGATTCCGAAGCAGATGTGTTCATCGACGCAGCCCGGCCCGGCAATGCTCATGCTGGCGCGGCGATTGCGCAGCTGCGCTATCGGCTGCTGGGGGAACATATCGGCATGGCCGAAGCTGCGGTTGCGGCGGAACTGGCGGCGCACGGATCGATGGCGCAACTGATCGAAGCTGCCCCGCGCCACGGCAAGCGGCTTGACGCTTTTGTCTTGCGTCCGCTCACCGAAGCGGGAAAAGCGCTGGCTGACAACGCGCTGCTCGATCCCGAGCGGCCTGAAGACATGTTCGAGCCGTTCAGCAAACGCCTTGGATTGTTTCGCAGGGGCGGGCTGCTGCATCGCCCCCGCTAGGGAGACGGATTTCATGAGCTGCGAAACTGACAGCCGCGACGAAGGCCCGCTGGCTAAGCTGCCGGTGCCCGATGAAGTGCAGGATGCGATCCGCACGTTGCTGCGCTGGTCGGGCGATGATCCACAGCGCGAAGGGCTGGTCGATACTCCGGCCCGCGTGGCGCGGGCGTGGAAGGAATATTGCCAGGGCTATGGCGAAGACCCTGCCGTTCACCTGGCCCGGCAGTTCGAAGAAGTGGGCGGTTACAACGAACTGGTCCTGCTGAAGGACATCCCGTTCCAATCGCACTGCGAA
>JBJOPJ010000181.1:0-3448 GCA_046050825.1 Pseudomonadota bacterium | reverse complement strand
AACCGCGAGCCTTCGCCCGTGGTGCTGTTCTTCCATGGCGGCGGCTTCGTGATCGGCGATCTGGATACGCACAATTCGCTCTGCACCGAACTTTCGGCCGAACTGGATTTGCCGGTGCTGGCGGTTGATTATCGCCTTGCACCCGAACACCCCTTCCCCGCCGCGCCCGACGATTGCGAAGCCGCCGCGCGTTGGTTGGCCGCCAGCCCGGCCGCACTGGATCGCAAAGTCACCGGGCTGATCACCATCGGCGGCAGCGCGGGTGGCAATCTGGCCACGGTGGTGGCGCGCGCGCTGTGCGACAAGCCGGCCGCCGCGCCGATGCTGCTGCAAGTGCTGCTGTACCCCTGCACAGATGAATCGCAGGACGGATCGATGGAACGCTTCGCCGAAGGACACTTGTTGACCAAGGCCGTGATGGAATGGTTCTTCTCGCTCTATCTGCCCAAATCGGGCGATCCGCGCGCATTCCCGCTGCATGCCAGCGCCGCCGGGATGTGCCCGTCGATCGTGGCCACCGCCGGGCTTGATCCGCTGCAGGACCAGGGCCGGCGGATTGCGGCCAAGCTTGTCGAAGCCGGGGTGGATACCCTGTACCTGCACATGGAAGGCCTGACCCACGACTTTTCCTCCACGCGCAAGGCCCTGCCCAGCGCGCAGGCGGAAATGAACCGGATTTTTGCCGCGATGAAGTTGATGCTGGGCAAGGTTTCCGCCTAAAGGGCGGCCATGCAACCAGACCATTCACACTTACCCTACCGCCCCTGCGTTGGGGTGATGCTTGTCAATGCCGCCGGCCACGCCTTCGTGGGCCGGCGGATCGACATGCGCGAAACCTTGGGCGAAGCCAGCGGCGATTTCTGGCAGATGCCGCAAGGCGGGATCGACCCCGGCGAAGACGTGCGCGAAGCCGCGCTGCGCGAGCTGTGGGAAGAAACCGGGGTGCGCGAACACCACGTCACCCTGCTGGCCCAGACCCGCGAAGAACTGCTTTATGATCTGCCCGATCCGCTGATCGGCAAGATGTGGGGCGGAAAATATCGCGGCCAGCGCCAGCACTGGATGCTGGCGCGATTTTCGGGCGAGGATGCGGACATCGTGCTTGATGCGCACAACCCGCCCGAATTTTGCGAATGGAAATGGGTTGAGCCGGGTTTGCTGCCCGATCTGATCGTCCCGTTCAAGCGCCGGGTCTATCGCGCCGTGCTGGACGAATTCAGCGCCTTGATCTGAGGCAGCAACTTTTCAGTCGTCCGATTGGGGCGATTAGTTCTGCGAAACCCCGGGCTGCGCCGCTGGCTGCGACGGAACCGGTTCGGCGCTGACCACGCGCGGCGTGGCGCCGCGTTCGATCGCGATCGCCAGATCGTGCGCGGGCACGCAATCCTTGCCACCGCACAGCTGCTCAAGCCGGCCCAGATTGCGCTTGGCCTTTTCGACCGCGCCCTTTTCCACCAGCGCCATGCCTTCGCCGGCAATCGCAAACTGGTTGTCCGGTTCGATCGTCAGCGCTTGCCGGTAATAATGCAGCGCCTTGCCCTGCATGCCCTGCTGGCGCGTGGCATCGGCCAGATTGAGGAAGATCGAAATGTGGCCCGGCTGAATTGCCAAGGCCGCTTCAAAAGCATCGATCGCCAGATCGGTGTGCCCGCCAGCCAAGGCTGCACGGCCTTGCTGCACCAGCGCCGCAGCCCGCGGATCAAGCGGCTGCGTGGGCGCGCCTTGGCCAACGCTGGCCGTCACTGCAGCCAACAACGCAAGCGCGAGCGCGGCAGGGGTAAAGCGCATCAATTGCTCCTTGAGCGTCGACATCGCAGCGATTGCTATCACAGCAATTTGAAACGCGCGATGAAAAACCCATCGGTTTCATCGCGTAATGGCGAAAGACGCAGGCCGCCGCCGCGCGGCGTACCGGCAGCCAGTTCGGGCGTATCGGCCGTCCAACCGGGATGGTTCGCCAGAAACCCAGCAGCCTGATCGGCGCCCTCCGCATCCAGCAGCGAACAGGTAATAAATACCAGCCTTCCGCCGGGCTTCACCAGCGCCGCCGCAATATTCAGCAAACGGGCTTGCAGGGCGGTAAGCCGCGCCAGCTCATCGCCCGTCAGCCGCCAGCGCGCCTCGGGATTGCGCCGCCACGTGCCGGCCCCGGAACATGGCGCATCGACCAGCACCAGATCACATTGGCCGGCCAGATCGGACAGGTTTTCAAGCTCTCGCCCGGTGTCCAGCAACCGCGTTTCGACAAACGCCGCCCCGGCCCGTTCAGCCCGAGGGGCCAGCCGCGACAGACGCGCCCGATCACTATCGCAGGCGATCAGCGTGCCGCGCGCGTCCATGGCGGCGGCCAAGGCCAGCGTTTTGCCCCCCGCGCCCGCGCACAGATCCACCACCCGTTCGCCGGGCTGCGCGGCGGCAATCTCGCACGCCAGCTGCGAACCCGCATCCTGCACTTCGATCCGCCCGTCGGCGTAGGCCTCCCATTGCTCAACCGCCGTGCCATGCGGCAGGCGCAAGCCGTGCGGGGCGAGCAAGGGTTCACCGGCCAGCGGCAGCACGAGCGTATCGCGCCCGGCCTTCAGCGCATTGACGCGGATATCCAGCGGGGCGCGCGTCAACAGTGCTGCCGCTTCATCGCCAGTAATCCCGCTCTGCGCCAGGGCGGCTTCCAGCCTGGCCGGCGCAATGCCCGCCGCAGCCGGGGTTTCGCCGGGCGTGATCTGGGCCGGGCCATGGCGCGAACCATCAAACAGCAGCGCGATAGCGGGATCGTCGTTCGCCACGCGTAGCATCGCGGCGCGGCCCGAAGCGGGCACTTCGCCGCACGCGCGGATCGCGCGATAGATCAGTTCGCGCACCGCCCGCCGATCGCCGCTGCCGGCAAAGCGGTGGGCGCGAAACCAATCGGCAATGATCCGGTCGGCGCTGGGCCCGCGCGAACACGCCGCGGCGATCACGAGGTCAAGCACCTCGATCGCCGCCTGAACCCGCGCTGCGGGGGTCACCGGATTACCGCGTCGGGTAGTTGGGGGCTTCGCGGGTGATCGTCACGTCGTGAACGTGGCTTTCCTTCAACCCTGCACCCGTGATCCGCACGAAGTTGGCCTTGGTCCGCAGATCCTCGATCGTGGCGGCGCCGGTATAGCCCATCGCCGCCTTGATCCCGCCCACCAGCTGGTGAACCACATCGCGCGCCGGGCCTTTGTAAGGCACCTGTCCTTCGATCCCTTCGGGAACCAGTTTCATCTGGTCCTTGATGTCCTGCTGGAAGTAGCGGTCCGCCGATCCGCGCGCCATCGCGCCGACCGAGCCCATGCCGCGGTACGATTTGTATACGCGCCCCTGATAGAGGAACGTTTCGCCCGGTGCTTCTTCGGTGCCCGCCAGCAGCGAGCCGACCATGATCGTGCTGGCCCCGGCCGCCAGCGCCTTGGCCGCATCGCCCGAC
>JBJOPJ010000180.1:0-3457 GCA_046050825.1 Pseudomonadota bacterium | reverse complement strand
GCGCAAAGGTATGCGCCGCCAATGGCGCTTTGAGTCGCTATGCCTTAAGCACAGCAGGCAGGGCTTGAAAAGGGGCGTAAATGCGAGGCCTCAACCTATCTTTGATAACAACTCGCAATTGCACCAGGATGCGAGAGCTAGCCTGACCAGGGACGCACGATGATCGACTATGACCGCCTTCATGCCATCTGCCGCGCTGCCGGGGAAATGGCGCTGGCACTTTGGCCCGGCCACGGCCACGCCCCGCATGTCTGGGAAAAGACGCCGGGCAGCCCGGTGTGCGATGCGGATATCGCCGTCGATGCCTTTCTGAAACGCGAATTGGGCACTTTGCTGCCATCGGCGGGCTGGCTTTCCGAAGAAACGGTGGATCACCCTGACCGGCTGGAGCGCGGGTTGTGCTGGCTGGTCGATCCGGTTGACGGCACGCGCGATTTTGTGCGCGGTCGCCCCGGCTGGTCGGTATCGGTGGCGCTGGTCAGCGAAGGCCGCCCGCTGATCGGCATTCTGGCGGCCCCGGCGCGGGGCGAATACTGGAGCGCGATTGCCGGACAAGGCGCGCTGCGCAACGACATTCCGATCAGCGCCAGCACCCGCACCGTGCTGCCCGGCGCGCGGGTTCCGGCAGATAGCCTGCCCAAAGTGGATTCGGACCTGGTGATGGTCGACAAGCCCAATTCCATCGCGTTGCGCATTGCCATGGTCGGCGCGAACGAGGCTGATCTGCTGGCCACGCTACGCTGGGGCTTTGAATGGGACATTGCCGCCGCCAGCCTGATTGCGCGCGAGGCGGGCGCGGCGGTGTCCGACGCTTTCGGACAACCGCTGCATTATAACAAACGCGATCCGCGCGCGTTCGGCCTGCTGGTTACGTCATCCGCCATCCACGCGGCGGCGGTTGACCGTCTGGCCGACCGCGCCGCGAAGCTGGTGTAATCCTCAGGCGAAATCCTCGGTATCGATGGTGGGCAGCATGACACCGGCATAGCGGTGACCCGCAACGGTTTGCTGGTTGATCAGCGCGTCGACCTCTGCTGCCAGCGCGGCGGGAATTTCCCAGTCCCAGCGCGCGATGTTTTCTTCCAGATGGGCGATCTTGCCGGTGCCCGGAATGGTGACGATGTGGTCGCCGCGCGACAGCACCCAAGCCAGCGAAAGTTGCGCCGGAGTGACACCTTCACGCGCGGCAATGGCGTTGAACTGCTGGATCAGCGCATGATTCTTTGGCCAGTTATCGCCCATGAAGCGGGGCATGGCGCGGCGAATGTCCTTTTCCTCCAGCGCGGCGGGATCATCCACGCCACCTGCCAGAACGCCGCGCCCGACCGGCGAGAACGCAACGAAGGTGGTGCCAAGTTCGCGGCAGGCATCGAGCACGGCGATTTCCGCCTGCCGCGTCCACAGCGAATATTCGGTCTGCATCGCGGCAATGGGGTGAACCGCAGCGGCGCGCCGCAGCGTATCGGCTGACATTTCCGACAGGCCGATGCCGCCGATCTTCCCCTCTTTCACAAGGTCGGCCATCGCGCCCACCGAATCTTCGATAGGCACGGTAAAGTCGCGGCGGTGCATGTAATAGAGGTCGATATGGTCGACCTGCAGCAGCTTGAGCGACACTTCCAGTTCGCTGCGGATGGTATCGGGATGGCAATCGATGCCGCGCTTGTCGCCGCTGGCGAAGATGCCCATCTTCGAAGCGAGGAACACCTTGTCGCGCCGCCCCTTCAGCGCGGTGCCCACCTGTGTTTCGTTGTGGCCAAGGCCATAAAGACGCGCGGTATCGAAATGATCGTAGCCGATGTCGACCGCGTGCTGGAGCAGGCGAATGCCGTCCTCCTCGCTTGGCCGTCCGCCATAGGCCCAGCTAAGCGACATGCAGCCAAGACCGATGGGGTTGGTGTCCCGACCGTTGATCGGGCGGCGGTTAATCGACATGCCTGCAATCTCCTTTGCGCCGCCGATGCCAGCACGGGGCAAGCGCGGTCAACGTCCAAATTGCCCAAAACAAACGGCGCCGCTCCACCATGGAGCGACGCCGCTGTTCGTATGAGATGGATGGATTACTGGCCGGAGCGGGCAGCGTTCACATCATCCTGACTGATTGGCACGATCTTGATTTCCACGCGGCGGTTGGCCGAACGGCCTTCTTCCGTCGCGTTGGATGCAACCGGCTGGCTTTCGCCATAACCCTGACTGCGCACGCGGGCATAGTTCACCCCGCGCGAGGTGAGGTAATCGGCCACGGCGCGGGCACGACGTTCGGACAGGGCCTGATTATAGGCGTCAGAACCGGTCGAATCGGTATGGCCGTAAACGTCGATCAGCGAGTTGGGATATTGGGTGAGCGACTGCGCCACCTTGTCCAGCGTTTCGCGGAAGCCGGGCTTCACCGCTGAACTGTCGACATCGAACGTCACGCCGTTGGGCAGGTTGACGAGAATGGCCTGACCGCCATCGGTTTCAGTCACGTCCACGCCGCTACCCGCGGTCTGTTCGCGCAGTTCGCGAATCTGCTTGTCCTTCTGATAGCCGATCACGCCACCAGCCACGCCGCCGATGCCCGCACCCACGATGCGTCCGGTCTTGCCGCCGATCAGGCCGCCCAGCAGTGCGCCGCCCAGCGCGCCACCGATACCGCCGATGGCCGTGCGCGAAACTTTCTTTTCGCCGGTGTTGGGATCAGTAACGCAAGCCGAGAGGCTGACCAGCGACACCGCACACAGGCTCGACATCATAACGCGACGAATTTTCATTTCCTGTCCCCTTCGACCGGCATACCGGAACCGACATTAAGCGCCGGGCAGCCGCTTTGACAAAGCCAAATACGCCCACTTCGACTGAACGGTTCCCGAACGGGAACCATATCTGCAACTGTTCAGGAACAATCCGCAGACTATTCGCCTTTTCCCTGAAATCTGTTAGGGGCCTTTGCGTGACACCTTTTCCTTGGTCTGACGTCTTCGTGATCCTGGGCCTCGTTGTGCTCAACGGCTTGTTTTCCATGTCGGAACTGGCAATCGTATCGGCGCGTCCGGCACGGTTGAAAGTGGCCGCAGAGGAAGGGAGCAAGGGCGCCAAAGTGGCTCTTGCGCTGGCCGCAGACCCCGGCAAATTTTTATCGACCGTGCAGATCGGCATCACGCTGGTCGGGATCATCGCAGGCGCCTATTCGGGGTCGAGCCTTGGTGGCCCGATGGCCGAACGCCTGTCCGCATGGGGCTTTCCCGCGCAATATGCCGATGATGCAGGCTTCGTGGTGGTCATTGCCTTCACCACGTATCTGAGCCTTGTGGTGGGCGAACTGGTGCCCAAGCAACTGGCCCTGCGTGCCGCCGAACCGATTGCCAAGCTGGCCGCGCCCGCAATGGCCATGATGTCGAAAGTGACCGCGCCTTTCGTGTGGACGCTCGACAATTCTTCCAGCCTGATCATCCGCCTGCTGGGCCTGAAGCAGGGC
>JBJOPJ010000179.1:0-3473 GCA_046050825.1 Pseudomonadota bacterium | reverse complement strand
AAGTCTTCCGTCTTGGGCAGCACGGCCTGCAGCGCGCGCCAGGCCAGCTTGCCATGGCCCACGTCGCGACGGCTGGGAGCGCCGAAGCGGCCCACTTCACCGACCGAATAGGGCGGGAAGTTATAGTGCAGCATGAAGTTCGAATAGCTCAGCCCTTCCAGGCCGTCGATCATCTGCTCGCTGTCCTTGGTGCCCAGCGTGGTGGTGCAGATCGACTGCGTTTCACCGCGGGTGAACAGCGCCGAACCATGCGTGCGGGGCAGGAAGCCAACCATCGATTCGATCGGGCGGACCTGCGTGGTCTTGCGGCCATCGATGCGGGTGCCATCCTTCAGGATCGCGCCACGAACGATATCGGCTTCGACCTTCTTCATGGTCTTGATCGCGACCATCTGGGTCTGCGCGCCTTCGGCGGCAAACGCGGCCTTGGCCTTTTCGCGGGCCGCGTTCAGCGCGTTCGAGCGGGCCGACTTGTCGGTCAGCTTGTAGGCCGCGGCGACATCCTTGCCGACGAGGTCCTTGAGCTTCTTCTTGATGTCGGCCGTGTTGTCGGTGAGATCGATGTCCCACGGCTCCTTCGCAGCCTTTTCAGCCAGCTTGATGATCAGGTCGACCACCTTCTTGCACTCGTCATGCGCGAACATCACGGCGCCCAGCATGATGTCTTCCGACAGTTCGCGGGCCTGCGATTCAACCATCATCACGGCGTTGCCGGTGGCGGCAACCACCAGGTCGAGCGCGCCAGCGGCGGCCACGTCCTGGCGCGGGTTCAGCGTGTAAGCGCCGTCTTCGTAACCCACGCGCGCCGCACCGATCGGGCCCATGAAGGGCACGCCGGAAATGGTCAGCGCAGCCGATGCAGCGATCATCGCCAGCACATCGGGTTCGATTTCGCCGTCAAAGCTCAGCACCTGGGCAATGACATTGATTTCGTTGTAGAAGCCTTCGGGGAACAGCGGACGGACCGGACGGTCGATCAGGCGGGAAACCAGGGTTTCCTTTTCCGTGGCGCCGCGTTCACGCTTGAAGAAGCCGCCCGGGATGCGCCCGGCAGCAAAGAACTTTTCCTGATAGTGGACGGTGAGCGGGAAGAAATCCTGCCCTTCCTTGACGCTCTTGGCGGCCGTGACGGCGCAGAGCACAACAGTTTCGCCATACGTGGCGAGGACCGCGCCGTCAGCCTGACGGGCAATGCGGCCGGTTTCCAGCGTGAGGGTCTTTCCGCCCCACTCCATGGATACGGTTTTGACGTCGAACATTTCGTTTCCTTCAGCCCGCAGGCCCTATTGCGTGCGGGTTTTGCTGCCGGGGTAAATCCGTCCCGGTCCGGTGTGGGGCACTTGTGGCCCCGGAAAGGCTCCCCGCCGAATTGCGAGGGCAGCCCTAAATGCAAGAAGCGGCCCCGAAGGGCCGCTCCAGCGTGTCCTTACTTGCGCAGGCCCAGCTTCGCGATCAACGCGTTATAGCGGTCCACATTCTTGCGCTTGAGGTAATCAAGCAGGCTGCGACGCTTGTTGACCATGGTCAGCAGGCCCCGGCGCGAGTGGTTGTCCTTGTGGTGGTCCTTGAAGTGACCCTGCAGCGTGTTGATGCGGCTGGTCAGGATCGCGACCTGGACTTCCGGCGAGCCAGTATCATTGGCCTGACGCGCGTTGTCCTTGATGATTTCCTGCTTCTTTTCGGGGCTAACCGACATATCATTTACTCCGCGACATCGGGAAGGTTGAATCCCCTTGAAACGCGGGCGTCTCCGCCCGAAAGCTCAACCAGTGCGATAGGGACAGTTCCCGATCGCGCCCAGTACAGCCCGTCATCAAAGGGCAGTCCGGTCAGAACCCGGCCCTGGCGGACCATGCTTGCCTGTTCCGGACCGAGGTTGAGAGCCGGGATGTCGACCAGCCCTGCCTCCAGCGGCAAGAGTACGTTCTCAAGGCCCGCGCCCTTACCCACTTCGTTCAATTTGTCCAGCGAAATCGCGTTTTCCAGCCCGAACGGACCGGCCCGGAGCCGCCGCAACATGGTGACATGGCCGACCGTCCCCAGCGCCAGCGCAATGTCGCGGGCCAGGCTGCGGATATACGTGCCCTTGGAAACATGGGCGACCAGCGTGGCGCTATCCGCATCGGCGGCCTCCAGCCGCAGTGCATGGATCGTGACGCTGCGCGATTTTAGCGCCACATCGTGCCCTGCGCGGGCCAGATCATAGGCGCGCGCGCCATCAACCTTCAGCGCTGAATAGGCCGGCGGAACTTGTTCGATCGGCCCGGTAAAGCGCGGCAGCACGGCTTCCACCGCAGCGCGATCCGGGCGCTGATCGCTGCGCGCTGTAACTTGCCCTTCCAGATCGAGCGTATCGGTCTGCGCGCCGAACGCCACGGTGAAGGCATATTCCTTGCTGGCATCCAGCATCCGCCCGCACAGCTTGGTCGCCTCGCCCAGCGCGATCGGCAGCACCCCGGTGGCCAGCGGATCAAGCGTGCCGCCGTGGCCAACCTTGATCCCTTTGCCCAGCCCCGCTTCGCGCAAGTTGCGCTTTACGGCGCCCACCGCCTGCGTCGAACCCAGCCCCAGCGGCTTGTCCAGAATGATCCAGCCATTGACCATGGGCCTACTTGCCCCCGGCAATCGCCGCGGCAAGCGCAAGGTATTGTTCGGTAAGCCACTGCACCGGCGGGAACACGAACCGGCCGACAATGTCGAACCCGGGGATCAGCGAGGGCAACAACACCAGCAGCAACAGCATCAGCGGGAAGCCCATCGGGCGCAGCCGGCGATACGACCGCGCCGCCTGATCGGGCAGCAGCCCTTCAACGATGTGTGATCCATCGAACGGCGGCAGCGGGATCAGGTTGAACAACGCCAGAAACACGTTGAGCAGCAGGAAGTTCAGCAAATTTGCCGCCACGAAGCCGACCAGCACCGAAGGTTCCTGCCCGGCGGCGTAAGGCCGCATCAAGCCGCCCAGCAGCACCGCGCCAACCAGCGCCATGATCAGGTTCATCGCCGGCCCCGCTGCCCCCACGAACATCATGTCGCGGCGCGGGTTGCGCAGCCGCAGCGCATTGACCGGCACCGGCTTGGCCCAGCCAAACACCGGCGCGCCGATCAGCTTGAGCATCCCCGGCAGAATGATCGTGCCAAACGGATCGACATGGCGCAGCGGGTTCAGGCTAAGCCGGTTCAGCTCGGCCGCGGTGGGATCGCCCAGCGCCCGCGCGGTCCAGCCATGCGCGATTTCGTGGAACACGATCGCCAGGATCATCGGAATGACCAGCGCCGCAGCCTGATAGATAGTGTCGCTCATCACCGCGACTTAGGGACCGCGCCGCACAACCGCAACCTGCAGAACCCCTAACCTTCCAGCGCCTCGACGAAATGCTTGCGGCACAGCGCAACATAGCGGTCGTTTCCGCCGATCTCGGTCTGCGCGCCCTGCTTCACCGCTGCGCCGCCGGCATCGACCCGCAAGTTCA
>JBJOPJ010000178.1:0-3490 GCA_046050825.1 Pseudomonadota bacterium | reverse complement strand
ACACCGTCACATCAACCTGGCTGCCGCCCGATGCCACGCGCGCGGTGCCATAGGCCGAGCGCAGGCCGTTTACAGTCGTGCGGTTGATGGTCCCGACATCGATCTGCGCCTGTCCCGTCTGAGTTAGCGCCGCAAACCCGGCGCGGACATAGGCATCCAGATCGCCATTGTACGCACCGGATGTCAGCTGCCCTTTGCCGGCTTGGCCACTGATGGCCACGGCTTGCGTGCCGTTGACAAGATAGAACCCACCCGGCGCGGTGAACTGGAACTTCATGTCGGGATGCGTGAACTTGCGCCCTTCAACAATCCCCTGCTTGGGATCGTCACCATAAGTCAGCCCGGTGATGCTGCTCAGGAAGACGTCCCGATTGGTCTTTCCGGTTGCATTGGCACCGGCACGGATCAGCGCGGCCTGTACGCGCGAAGCCGGATCAGGGTGCGTCGATGCCCATTCGGGCACACGGTCTGCCGTGCCCATCAGCCTGGCTTCCAGCGCGGTCTGGTTGGCCAGGCTTTGCAGCACGGTGGACATCGCGCGCGGATCATACCCGGCACTGCGCAAGTACTGCACCCCCAGATTGTCGGCCTCGGTTTCCTGGCTGCGCGAATACTTCAGTGTCAGCAACTGCGAACCTTGCATGAAGCCCTGCTGCAGCACCTGCCCGATCCCGCTGTTGCCCAGCAGCACGCCCGACAGCACCGACCCCAGCACGCCGATCACGGTGTTGCGGGTAGCCGCGCTTTGCCGTTTGGCCGAATGGCGCGCGGCGACGTGCCCCACCTCGTGTCCCAGCACCCCGGCCAGTTCGGCTTCGTTGTTCATCAACGCCACCAGTTGCCGCGTGGTGTAAATATAACCGCCGGGAACCGCGAACGCGTTGTTGACTGAGGAATTGAGCAGCGTGACCGTGAAATCGCTGGTCGCGTTGCCAAGGCCGGATTGCACCGCGATCCGTTTGCCCACGCCTTCGACATAGGTGGCTTGCGGACCGGTTACGGCGCCGCCGAATTCGGCCACCAGTTGCGGGTGTGCCTTGGCGCCTTCCTGCCGGTCCTTGGCACTGATCGACTGGACGGCTTGCGCCGCGGCCTGCGCGATCGGCAGGGCCATGATCGCCAACACCGCTGCCCCGGCCAGATGGGCAGCAATCGTGGATTTACTGCGCGGCATCAGGCTTTCCTTTCAGGCAACGAAAATTCGTTACCGGAAAATAAGCCCCAGCCAGCAACTTGGAAAGGCGAATTATCGCAGCGAGCGACCGCTTCGCCCTAAGGCGGTTTACTGTGGCCGCGTTATGGCGCGATCACAGTTCGCCAATGCGCAGGAAGCGTTCCTCGCGCTGGTTGCGCAGCTTTTCGGCCTTGAAGCCCGACAGCTTTTCAAGCTCTTCGTCGATTGCCTTGGCCAGCGCCTGCGCCGTGCCAATCGGATTGCGATGCGCCCCGCCCACGGGTTCCTTCACGATCCGATCGATCACGCCCAAGCCCTGCAAGTCTTGCGCGGTAACTTTCATCGCTTCGGCCGCGTCCGCCGCTTTTTCATTGGTGCGCCACAAGATCGAAGCACACCCTTCAGGCGAAATCACCGAATAGACGGCGTGTTCCAGCATCAGCACCCGTTCGGCACTGGCCAGCGCCACCGCGCCGCCCGAACCGCCCTCGCCGACGATCACCGCCACCATTGGTACAGGCAGGGCAAGGCAGGCCTCGGTCGATCGCGCGATCGCTTCGGCTTGGCCGCGCTCTTCGGCTTCAACCCCGGGGAATGCGCCCGACGTATCGACCAGCGTCACCACCGGCAGGCCAAAGCGCCCGGCCAGTTCCATCAGGCGGATGGCCTTGCGGTAGCCTTCCGGCTTGCCCATCCCGAAATTGTGCTTGATCCGGCTTTGGGTATCGTTGCCCTTTTCGTGGCCGATCACCACCACGCGGCGGCCGTTCAGCTTGGCAAAACCGCCGATAATCGCGTGATCTTCACCATAATGGCGATCGCCGCCCAGCGGCACGAAATCGGTGAAGGCGTGTTCGATAAAATCCTTGAAGTGCGGCCGCATCGGATGCCGCGCGACTTGGGTTTTCTGCCACGGGGTCAGCGCGGCATAAGTGCTGGCCAGCAGGTCCGCGCTCTTGGTTTCAAGGCGGCGGATTTCGGCGCTGATATCGACATCGCCCACGCTCGCGGTTTCGCGCAGTTCGGAAATGCGCGCTTCCAGCGCAGCAACCGGCTTTTCGAACTCAAGATAGGAAATCATCGTGCTGCGCTAGCCTCCCGCGTCGGTTACGGCAAGTGCCTGACCGCCAGAGGATGCCGCGCATTCACAAGTGCGACGAGCCGGGCACTGTCCACATGGGTATAGATCTGGGTTGTGGCGATATCGGCATGGCCCAGCATGAGCTGCAGCACCCGCAAGTCGGCTCCGCCTTCCAGCAAGTGCGTGGCAAACGCGTGCCGCAACACGTGCGGACTGACCTTTTCGGGATCGATCCCGGCGCGCGCCGCCAATTCGCGCAGCAGCTGAAACAGCCGGATCCGGGTCAGGTGCCCGGCAGCTGACCGCGATGGGAACAGCAACTTGCCCTCACCCGGGCGCAGCGCCAACCAGCGCGACAGCGCTTGCCGCGCGCGCGAACTGACCGGCACCATGCGCTGCTGCCCGCCCTTGCCCGTCAGCGTCAGCAACGGCGCATCGCGCGGCACCGCCGCCAGCGGCAGGGATACCAGTTCGCTGGCCCGCAGCCCCGAACCATAGAGCAGTTCCAGCAAGGCCAGCATCCGCACTGCGTCGGGCTTGTCCCCGGCGGCTTCCAATTCGGCCCGCGCGAACAGGGCTTCAATTTCGGCATGGGCCAGCAACCGCGGCAATGGGCGCCGACTGCGCGGCCGCGGCAGCGCCGGCGATGGATCATCGCGGCGCAACCCTTCATCAATCAGAAAGCCATAGAACTGGCGCAGCGCCGAACATTTCCGTGCCAGACTGGCTGGCGCCAGATCGGCCCAAGCCGGCCCCAGCGCGGCCAGCGCCGGACCATCGGCAGCAGTCAGATCGCCAATCGCCTGCTCGGCGCCTTCCAGATCGCGGCGATAGGCGGCCAGCGTGTTGGCCGCCGCGCCGCGCTCTGCCGCCAACATAGCCAGAAAAGCTTCGATCGCGGCGGTAATACCCTAGCCCCTTGCAACGGCCTCGGCCGCGATCATCCGGGCTTCCGCTCCCAGGCCCACGCGGTTCAGCGCCGACACGATGTGGTACAAGTGAACGCTGGTCATCTTGTCCCAGCCATCACCCTGCATCCCCAGCCCCGCCAGCAACACCACGAGGCCCTGATTGTTCACATCGGCGGCCTGATCGATCAGGCGGGTCCAGTGCGTCTGGCGGCCAAGGTTGATGCCCAGCTTAGCTGCGAATTCAGCCTCGGCAGCGCCATCGACCCGCCCCAGCCCGGCCAACCCGGCCAGCAGGAAGCGCGATTTGCGATAGCCGTCGCTATC
>JBJOPJ010000177.1:0-3493 GCA_046050825.1 Pseudomonadota bacterium | reverse complement strand
TAGTTGCGACCACGGAACCACCAGTAGACGATGCCCGGATCGGTGCGCAGGCGCATACGGCGGATCATGGCGATGCGGGCTGCGGCGTCTGTGGGGATGCCTTCCTCGCGCGCGAGTTCTGCGGCAAAGGCGGGCGATGCGCCCAGCAGGCCGGAACCGGCGATGGCCGTGCCGGCAAGGCCAACGCCCGTCAACCCAACGCCCGTCAACATGGTGCGGCGGCTGAGCAGGAAATTCTCGTCGCTGGTGTCGAAATCGGTCATTGGCATATCCCCACGTTTCTGGATTGAATCAGGCAGTCTCTACGGCGCCTTGGCCGATCAGGTCGGCAATGCGGTCTGCCGGGTAGCCCAGCATTTGCAGGATCGCGCGGCCATCGGCCCCCGGTTGCGGCAAGGTGACCGGAGCGCCGGGGCGCTTGCCACCCATTTCCAGCGGAATGGTCGGCAGGCGGGTTTCCTTGCCGTTGTCGAGGGTTACGTCTTCCAGTCCGCCATTGGCGAGCTGGGGATCGTCGAACATGTCTTCGGGGCGGCCGATGGGTGCAAAGGGCAGGCCGGTGCCTTCCAGCTTTGTCACGATCTGATCGCGAGTCATCGTGGCCATCAGCGCGCGGACTTGCGGCATGATGCGGTCACGCGCCAGAACGCGGGCGTTGTTGGTGCGCAGGTCTTGTTCGGCCCAGAGATCATCGAGGGCGAACAGCGCGCAGAATTTTTCCCACAAGCTGTCGCTGACCACGCCGATGAACACCGGTTCGTCCGCCGTTTCGAACACGTCATAGATGGCCCATGCCGAAATGCGCGCGGGCATGGGGGCAGCGGCTTTGCCGGTGACGGCGAATTGCGCCATGTGCTGTCCGACAAGGTAGATCGTGGTTTCGAACAGGCTGGCGACGACCTTTTGGCCGCGCCCGGTGCGGTTGCGTTCCTGAAGCGCGGCAAGGATGCCGATCACGCCGAACATGCCGCCGGTCACGTCAACCACGCTGGACCCTGCGCGCAACGGGCGTCCCGGCGGGCCAGTCATATAGGCAAGGCCGCCCATCATCTGCGCCACTTCATCCAGCGCGGTGCGCTGTTCATAAGGGCCGGGGAGGAAACCCTTTTCCGAACAGTAGACAAGGCCGGGATTGGTTTCCGACAGCGTTTCATACGAAAGGCCGAGCCGATCCAATGCGCCGGGGCGGAAGTTTTCAACCAGCACATCGGCGCTGGCGGCCAGATCGCGCGCTACGGCAAGACCTTCTGCTGATTTCAGGTTGAGGCAGATCGACTGTTTGCCGCGATTGTACATCGGGAAATAGCCGGAGCCGGAACCGAGCAGGCGGCGGGTAGAATCGCCACCAATGGGTTCGACGCGGATGACTTCTGCACCAAGCCCGGCAAGGATGTGGCCCACGGTTGGTCCCATGACCATGTGGGTAAATTCGACCACGCGGATGCCAGCGAGCGGCGTGGGGCCAGTGTTCTGGGCCTCGGTCATCGGGCGATCCTTTCGTTGTAATCCATCATCGGGCCTGCATCGGGAGTGAAGCCGTAGAGCGGCTCTCCCGGCAGGGCTTCGACAAGGATTGACCGCACGGCGAGCAGCTTTTCGAGATCGATCCCGGTTTTCAGGCCCATCGAATTGAGCATCAGTACGAGGTCTTCGGTGACGAGATTGCCCGAAGCGCCGGGCGCAAACGGACAGCCGCCAAGCCCGCCCAGCGAGGCATCAAGCGTAGTGATACCTTCGTCCAGCCCGGCCAGAGCATTGGCAAGGCCAAGGCCGCGCGTGTTGTGAAGGTGTAGTGTGGTGAGCATGTCGGCACCGACAGCGGCCTTTACCTTGCGCACAAGGCGGCGGACTTGAGCCGGGTCGGCATAGCCGGTGGTATCGGACAGGCTGAATTCCTGTGCGCCTGCTTCTGCCGCGGCAACGGCAAGACGCACGACCTGATCTTCTGACACTGCGCCTTCGATGGTGCAGCCGAACGCGGTGGCAAGGCCCACGGCAAAGTGTGCGCCGCCTTCGCGGGCGATGCGCGCAGATTCAGCGATTTCGGCCAGCATTGCCGGGTGGTCCTTGCGCACGTTACGCATGGAATGGGTTTCGGACATCGAGAAGGGGATGGACAGGCCATGCACGCCTGCCTCCACCGCGCGGGCGGCGCCTTTGGCATTTGGCACCAGCGCAACGACGTTCAGGCCGGGAAGGGTGCGCGCGAAGGCCACCAGTTCCGCCGTGTCGGCCATCTGCGGCAAAAGCGCGGGCGGCACGAAGCTGCCCACTTCAATTTCGCGCACACCGGCGGCGGCCTCTGCGGCAATCCATGCCTTCTTGGCGGCAAGCGGCATTACCGCCTTGATCGATTGCAGCCCGTCGCGCGGGCCAACTTCGGATACGAGAATTTCGGTCATGCCAACTCGGTCATTTTGGGGTTCCGGCATATATCCACGGACGGCGGGCGCGATCTGCGGCGGTCCATGCGTCGATTTCGGGGAGGGATTTCAAGGTGAGGGCGATGGCATCCAGCCCTTCGAGCAGCATGAGGCGCGGTTCGTCCTCGATGGTGAAGCTGTGGGCCTGATCGCCGCACCGCACGGTTTGCGTGGTGAGGTCAACGTCGAGCGTCTGCCAGCCAAGGCCATCCACGGCGGCGCGGTCCAGCGTGATCGGAAGAATGCCGTTGCGGATGCAGTTGGCGCGGAAGATGGGGGCGAAACTTTCCGCAATCACGCAGCGGATGCCATATTCGGCCAGCGCCCAAACGGCATGTTCGCGGCTTGATCCGCAGCCGAAGTTGGCCCCGCCCAGCAGGATGGCCGCGCCCTGCGCCTGTGGCTGGTTCAGCGGAAAGGCAGGGTCGGGCACGCGCGCGGCGACATCGGTATAGCGCCACGGGGCGAACAGACCGTCCGCCAGACCGGTGCGTCCGGTGGTCTTCATCTCACGGCTGGGGATGATCGCGTCGGTATCGACGTTATCGCGCAGCAGCGGGATGGCGGTGGAATGGAGCGTGGTGAACGGGGTCATCGTGCGAGTTCCCGCGGATCGGCAATCGCGCCGGCAATCGCGCTGGCGGCCACGGTTTCGGGGCTGGCGATGTGGGTGCGGATGCCAGGCCCTTGGCGGCCTTCGAAATTGCGGTTGGTGCTGCTGATCGTGCGGGCACCTTCGGGGAAGCTTTCACCACCTGCAAAGAAGCACAGCGAACAGCCGCTGGCGCGCCATTCAAAGCCTGCGTCGGTGAACACCTTGTCCAGCCCTTCGGCCTCTGCCGCGCGCTTTATGGCAGAACTGCCGGGCACGACCAGCGCCTTGCGAATGGATGGCGCGATGTGGCGGCCCCGCAGCAGATCGGCGGCGCGGCGCAGATCGGACAAGCGGGCGTTGGTGCAGGAACCGATGAAGGCGGCATCGATAGGCGTGCCTGCAAGCGTCTGGCCCGCGTCCAGCCCGATATAGGCGTGGGCGCGTTCTGGTCCTTGCGGCACAGTGGCGGTCACGG
>JBJOPJ010000176.1:0-3556 GCA_046050825.1 Pseudomonadota bacterium | reverse complement strand
CGATCGCCTGGGCCAGAACGGTAGCGGTGGTGGTGCCGTCACCGGCAGCGTCGTTGGCCTTCGAAGCCACTTCGCGCAGCATCTGGGCGCCCATGTTTTCGAACTTGTCCTTAAGTTCGATTTCCTTGGCGACGGAGACGCCGTCCTTGGTGATGCGGGGTGCGCCGAAGCTCTTGTCGATCACGACATTGCGACCCTTGGGGCCGAGCGTAACCTTCACCGCATTGGCGAGGATATCGACACCGGCGAGGATACGTTCGCGCGCATCGCGCCCGAATTTCACGTCCTTGGCAGCCATTTCAGTTTCCTTTGAATTGGGTTGGATTCAGGATGGACTTCGCTCAGCCGATAACGCCGAGGACGTCGCTTTCCTTCATGATCAGCAGGTCTTCGCCGTTCACCTTGACTTCGGTGCCCGACCACTTGCCGAACAGCACGCGGTCACCGACCTTGACGTCCATCGGGGTGATCGTGCCGTTTTCGGCGCGGGCGCCAGTGCCAACGGCGACGATTTCGCCTTCGGCCGGCTTTTCCTTGGCGCTATCGGGAATGATGATGCCGCCAGCGGTTTTTTCTTCGGCTTCAACGCGGCGTACGAGCACGCGATCGTGCAGCGGACGGAATGACATGGGTAAGTCCCTCTCTCTATCTGTATGGACAACAGAAGCGGATTGGCACTCTCACACAGAGAGTGCCAGCGACAGCCATATGGGTAGCGCGCAAATGAGCGTCAAGCGGACTCGGGCGAAAAAAATTCAGCCGGCCCATTCGGGCACGAGGCCCAGCCGTTCGCGCCGCAGCCAACGCACCAGCAGCAGGGCCGCCACCACCACCAGCCCCACCGCCAGGCCGATCCACACCCCCAGCCCGCCCAGCGGCGTGCGGAAGGCCAGAATGGCCGAAGTGCCGAACCCGAAGATCCAATATCCGGCCAGCGCCAGCAGCATCGGCACCCGCGTATCCTGCAGCCCCCGCAGGGCGCCAGACATCACCGCCTGGATGCCATCGAACATCTGGAAAGCCGCGGCGGCGGCCAGATACTGCACCGCAAATCCCACCATCGCTGCATTTTGCGCCGCATCAGGATCGACATAGAGGCTCAGCACCAGCCGCGGCGCCAGCAGCATCAATCCGGCGGGCAACGCCATATAGCCCAGCGCCATGACCAGTGCAGCACTGCCCGCACGGTTGATCGCCGGGCGATCGCCCGCGCCGAAATGATAGCCAACCCGGATGGTCACCGCCTGGCCCACACCGAACGGGATCTGGAACGCCAGCGCCGCCACTTGCAGCGCCACAGTATGCCCGCCCAGCTCGGCCGGGCCGATCAGCCCCATCAGGAACGCCGCACTGGAAAACAGCCCGCCTTCGGCCAGGATGATCAGCGCGATCGGCACCCCGATCTTCACCAGTTCGCCCAACCGCTGCCATTCGGGCCGCCACCAGCGGCCCAGGATCCGGTAACGGCGCAGCCGCCGGTCGCTGCGGATCGCCAGCAGGTAGGCCAGCACCGTGACCAGCGCGGTCAACAGGCTGGATAGCGCCGATCCTTCCAGCCCCAGCGCCGGTGCGCCGAAATGACCATAGACGAAAGCGTAATTGCCCAGCGCGTTGGCCAGAATCGCCAGCGCGGTAATCGCCGTGGCGAAAATCGGCCGGCCCAGCGCGGCCACGAACGTGCGCAGCACGTTGGCCCAGATCAGCGGGATCATTGCCCACAGCAGGATCGCCAGAAACGCCCCGGCGCGCTCCGAAACCACCGGGTCTTGACCGGTGGCAAGCAGAATGGCCCGGCCGTTCGCGGCGATGACCATCCCCAGCAACCCGCAGCCCAGCGCCAGCCACAGCGCCATTCGCACCGACCGCCGCACTTCCCGCACGGCATGGCGGCGGCGGCCCAGTTCGGCCGCGATCAGCGGCGCACAGGCGCCTGTCAGCCCCGAAAAGCACCACATCATCAGCCCGAACAGCGTGGTTGCCAGGCTGGATGCGGCCAGGGCTTCCTCGCCCAGCCGAGCCACGAAGATCACATCGACCGCATAGACCAGCATCTGCAGCAAATTGGCGCCAGCCAGCGGCGCCGCCAGCCGCAGCGTTGCGCCGAATTCGGCGCGCCAGAGAGAATGTGAAGCATTTTCACGCATGAAGCCGGAGCCGATAGGCGTCTGGCAGCGGCGGGGATAGCCCTTTGCCGCAGCGCGCTTGAATTCGCCTGCCAACCGTGCGCTTCGTGCAACGACTGTGTGATCGCAGCGCATGGTTGCAACGCATGGTTGCATCGCTGGACGGCGCAGCTATCAGCATCCCGCACATGCCGTTTCGATCGCGCCGTCACTGACGGCGGAGATGCCAAGGAGAGAGAAATGCGAATTCCCGCCAAGAGTTTTGCAGCGCTGGCACTGGCGCTTGGTCTGGCCGCTTGCGGTGCGCCCAAGGACGATGCCGCGGCCGGCACCAGCGAAACAGCCGCCACCGCCGATGCCGGTGCAACGGCTGCCACCGCCTCGGCCGATGGCAAGCCCGCCGCATTCGCGCAGTGCGCCGCGTGCCATTCAACCGAACAGGGCAAGATGGGCGTCGGCCCCAGCCTGGCGGGCGTCTATGGCACCAAGTCGGGCGAAGTTGCCGGCTATGCCTTCAGCGATGCGATGAAAAGCGCGAACCTGACGTGGGACGATGCCACGCTGGATGAATATCTGACGGCGCCGATGAAGAAGGTGCCCGGCACCAAGATGACGTTCGCCGGCCTCGGCGATCCCGCTGCGCGCAAGGCGGTGATCGAATACCTCAAGACGCTGAAGTAAGCAGCGCCAAAACCCGTCGGGGACATGGGGGCCGGGGCGCAAGTTCCGGCCCCTTTGCCATGGGCCGCTCGCGTTGGGCCAAAGCTGCGGCACGCGCGAACGCCGCAAATCAAAAGGGCACATATGAAAAGGGCGGCCCCGCAGGACCGCCCCCTCATGAAATCGGTTAAGTCCGAAACTGGACTTACTTGACTTCGACCTTGGCGCCAGCGGCTTCCAGCTTGGTCTTGATTTCTTCGGCTTCAGCCTTCGAAACGCCTTCCTTGACGGCCTTCGGAGCGGCTTCAACCAGTGCCTTGGCTTCGGTCAGGCCGAGCGAGGTGATCGCGCGGACTTCCTTGATGACGGCGATCTTGTTGCCACCATCCGAAGCGAGGATCACGTCGAATTCGGTCTTTTCTTCAGCAGCTTCAGCAGCAGCGGCCGGGGCAGCAGCCACGGCAACAGCAGCAGCAGCCGAAACGCCCCATGCTTCTTCAAGCGCCTTGGCCAGGTCAGCGGCTTCGAGGACGGTCAGCTTCGAAAGTTCTTCAACGAGCTTGGCGATATCAGCCATGATGTTTCACTCCACAATTTGATGGATGCCGGTGCCTTCGCGGTGAAGGCCGTTGCCCGGCAAAACGTTTGATCAGTCTTATGCGGCTTCCTTGGCGTATGCGCCAAAGACGCGGGCGAGCTTGCCAGCCGGTGCCGTGACAACCTGGGCGATCTTGGTCGCCGGTGCCTGGACAAGGCCGATAAGCTTGGCGCGC
>JBJOPJ010000175.1:0-3599 GCA_046050825.1 Pseudomonadota bacterium | reverse complement strand
CCGCCGACCTTGACGCCAGCGATCCGGCCAAGGCCAAGGCGCTGCGCGAAAGCGCGCTGTTCTATGTCCGCCAGCGCACCCAAGACCTGCTGACCCAGATGGCCGTCACCGTGCAGGGCTATCTGGCGCTTGATCTGGTCAAAAAGAACAACGTCGAACTGGTCAAGGGCGTCGACCGCGCCAGCACCACCACCGTGGGCGCGCTGCGCACGGCGGTAACCGTGGCGCAAGCGCTGACCAACCAGCGCCTGGTACTGCAACAGATCACATCGCTGAACGAAACGACCGCGAACATCATCGATTCCACCAGCACCCTGCTGAAGGATCAGACCGCCAAGATCCACGAACAGGCCGCGTCCAGCACGATCCCGCTGGAAACCCTGCAGCGGGCCTTCCAGAACATCTACGACACGATGGACAATATCGACACGTTCAAGGTGAAGGCGCTGGAAAGCATGAAGCAGACGGTCACCACCCTGTCGTCCGAAGTTGAAAAGTCGAAGGGCTACATCGCCCGCGCCGAAGGCACCGCTCAGGCCCAGCTGGCGCATGATGCCCCCAGCCTGCTCAGCCTGGAGGGATAATTGCCCGACGAAACGCGCAATTCCGACCTGATCCTGCGGCAGGCCGGCCAATCGCTGGCCCACCAGCGTGCGGGCGGGCGGCGCACCGGATCGATCGGGCGCCGCGCCGCCGCGCTGAAGCGCGAACATGCCTTGCGCAAACTGTTGCGCGTGGGGCTGGCCAGTGGCGCGATCCTGTTTGCCGCCACCGTGGCCGGACTGGTGATCGACGGGATCGGCTGGACCGGGATCATCGTGACCCTGCTGGCGCTGATCGCGGCGACGGCCGTGTTCGCCAGCTTCCCGCGGCTTGGCGTACCCAGCCGGGAATCGCTGGCCGGCGGCACCGTCAAGTCGCTGGTCGGGCGCACGCAGCTGTGGCTGGAAAGCCAGCGTGCCGCACTGCCTGCGCCGGCGGTGCAGCTGGTGGATCAGATCGGGCTGCAACTGGATGCGCTGGGCGTGCAGCTTGATGGGTTGGACGAAGCCCTGCCGGCCACGCGCGAAGTGCGCCAACTGGTGGGGACACACCTGCCCGAACTCGTCGCCACTTACGCCAGCATCCCCCGCCATTTGCGCGGCGAACCCCAGGCCGGGCGCAGCCCCGATCAGCAGCTGGCCGAAAGCCTTGGCAAAATCAGCGCCGAAATTGACAGCGTCACCCGCCAGCTGGCCGCAGGCGCGATCGATGATCTGGCGATCAAGACCCGCTACCTCGACTACAAGTACGGCGAGGCCCTGAACGAACCTGAGAAAGCCCCCTGATGCGCGTTGCCATTCCCCATTCCCACCCCCGCGAAGAAGTGCGCCGCCGCATGCGCGAACGGTCCAGCGAAATTGCGGGCCTGGTGCCCGGCGGGGCCGACGTGCAGGTAACGTGGGCCAACGAAGACCGGATGGACTTTTCGATCAGCGCGATGGGCAAGACCGTGGCCAGCCGGGTAGAGATCGGCGAAAGCGAAATCGCCATCGTGATCGATCTGCCGCCAGCGCTGGCCTTTGTGGAACCGATGGTGCGCGGGGCAGTCGAAGCCAAGGGCCGCAAGCTGCTGGCGTGAACGGGGCTTAATGCTCCAGATATTCGCGCGGGATCTTCAGCTGTTCGGCCGCAACCTGGGTTTCGCGCAGAAACAGCGTCAGCGCATACATCAGCAGCGCAATCGCCAGCAGGAATGTGGCCGCAGCCAACCGTTGCAGGTTCATGTCGAGCAGTTCTTCGCAGAACAGCACGGCCACGGTTGCGCCGATCGACAGGCCGCTGACCACCAGCAAGCGCATCGCGCGGGTGACCAGCCCGATGCGTTGATCGATCATGCGGATTTCCGCCACGACCATGTCATGTTCCGGCCCTTCGGTGGCCACGTGCCGATCCTGCAAGGTCCGCGCCCGATCGACCACCCGGCCAAGCCGGGTGGACAGCAGGTTGAGGATATTGCCCATCGCCACCAGCACGAATACCGGGGCAAGGGCGAGCTGGATGGTCTGCGCGATCATGGCCGGCAGGCTAGCGGGATTGGCGCACCGTGGGAAGCCTGCCTTTGACAGGCCCGGCCCCATTCAGGCAGAGGACAGGCGCGCCCTGTAACACGTCCCGCACCCTCCACCGCAAAGGCCAGACATGACCCGCAAGCTGATCCTGCCCGCCCTGACCCTTGGCCTGGCTGCACTGGCGCTGGGCGGCTGCGCGGCGGTGCTATCGCGCCATCCGGTTGGCAATCATGCCGTTCCCCAGCCGGCCAAGCCGGTCGAACTGGCGCGCTATCTGGGACGCTGGTACGAAATCGCACGGTACGAGCAGGGCTTTCAGAAAGACTGCGATGGCGTGACCGCGGACTACGCCTTGCGCACTGACGGCATGATTTCGGTGCTGAACCGGTGCCGCAAGCCCGATGGCAAGCTGTCGCAAGCCACTGGCCGGGCCAAAATCGTCGACCCGGCCACCAATGCCAAGCTCAAGGTCAGCTTCTTCGGCCCGTTCTTTGGCGATTACTGGGTGCTGGACCGCGCGGACGATTATAGCTGGGCGATCATCGGCGAACCGTCCGGCCGCTATCTTTGGATTCTCAGCCGCGCGGCCAGCCCTGATGCAGCCGAAATCGACGCGCTGATCGCCCGCGCCCACGCGCTGGGCTATGACACCACCATGCTGCGCCGCACCCGCCAGCCTTGATACCGCCCCCGCTCAGCGCCCGCTGGTGATCAGGGTATCGACCACCGAAGGATCGGCCAAGGTTGAGGTATCGCCAAGGTTAGACACATCCCCCTCGGCGATCTTGCGCAGAATGCGGCGCATGATCTTGCCCGAACGGGTCTTGGGCAGGCCGGGGGCGAAGTGGATCACATCGGGCGTGGCGATCGGGCCGATCTCCTTGCGCACCCAGGCGATCAATTCCTTGCGGACATCGTCGCTGGGGGCCTCGTTAGCGTTCAGCGTGACATAGGCATAGATCCCCTGCCCCTTGATCTCGTGCGGCATCCCCACCACCGCGGCTTCGGCCACGCGGGCGTGGGCCACCAGCGCGCTTTCCACTTCGGCGGTGCCCATGCGGTGGCCCGATACGTTGATCACATCGTCAACCCGGCCGGTGATCCAGTAATAGCCGTCCTCATCCCGGCGGCAGCCATCGCCGGTGAAATACTTGCCGCGATACGTGGTGAAATAGGTCTGGAAGAAGCGTTCGTGATCGCCCCACACGGTGCGCATCTGCCCCGGCCAGCTTTGCGTGATGCACAAATTGCCCTCGGTCGCGCCGTCCAGCACCTGCCCTTCGGCATCGACGACCTGCGGCACCACGCCGAACATCGGCATCGAAGCCGCCCCCGGCTTAAGCGCGTGGGCGCCGGGCAGCGGGGTAATCATGGCCCCGCCGGTTTCGGTTTGCCACCATGTGTCCACGATCGGGCAGCGTTCATCGCCCACCACCCGCCAGTACCATTCCCACGCTTCGGGGTTGATCGGTTCACCCACGCTGCCCAGCAGGCGCAGCGATTTGCGGCTGGTCTTCTTCACCCAGTCATCGCCCTCGCGCATCAACG
>JBJOPJ010000174.1:0-3675 GCA_046050825.1 Pseudomonadota bacterium | reverse complement strand
ATCTATCTGATCGACCCCGGCGGTATCGCTTGACTTGATTCTCGATGTTGCTTAATTGTTCCGCATTCGTTCACCTAACGGCGCCGGAACATTCCCGTTTTGCGTCGGTCCTACGGAGAGACGCAGCCATGCTGACCCGCAAGCAGCACGAACTGATCCGCTTCATTCAGACCCGCCTGGAAGAATCCGGCGTTTCCCCTTCGTTTGAAGAAATGAAGGAGGCTTTGGACCTCAAGTCAAAGTCGGGCGTTCACCGCCTCATCTCCGCGTTGGAAGAACGCGGGTTCATTCGCCGCCTGCCCAATCGCGCCCGCGCGCTGGAAGTGCTGCGGCAGCCTGACGATGTGGGCACCAAGGCCCCTGCCCGCGCCGCAAATACGAATAGCCCTGCGGCGGCGGTGATCCGTCCGCCCGAGGCCAAGCCTGCGCCGGCTAATGATGTGATCGAAATTCCGCTGCACGGCCGGATCGCCGCTGGCGTCCCGATTGAGGCGATGGAAACTTCGGCCACCCTGCCCGTTCCGGCCGCGCTGCTTGGCGCGGGCGATCACTATGCGCTGGAAGTATCCGGGGATTCGATGATCGAAGCCGGGATTTTCGATGGCGATTACGCCTTGATCCGCCGGACCGACACGGCGCGGGATGGCGAAATCGTAGTCGCACTGGTGCGCGGCGAAGAAGCCACGCTGAAGTATCTTCGCCGCGAAAACGGCAAAGTCCGGCTTGATCCGGCCAATGCTGCCTATGAAGCGCAGATCTATGGTCCGGGCGAAGTGATCGTACAGGGCAAGCTGGCGGGGTTGCTGCGCCGCTATCACTGATCTGCCGGGCACCAGCTTGCACGCTGGCCAACGGATATAGGCAACGGCGGTGCAGGTGTTCCTGCGCCGCCGTTGTCATTTGGGCTCGCCGTGGGGGCGGTAACCGCGCGCTGCCCGGCCTGGATCGGCCGCCACCAGCCATGCTGGCCTTCCTCGTCAGCCACGGTGCGCACCGTTTGCTGCTGCAGGTTGATGGCCAGCCCGCCGCTGCGTTGCAGGCTTGCCCGATCGGCCTTCAGCCAGCGCGGCCGGCAGGATCGCGGCAATCGGCGGTCGGCAATGACAATGTCGGCCCGGCTGCAGGCCGCTGCCAGGGCATCGCGGTCCACCCTGTCGCGCCCTTGGGCAATAAGCAGTTGCCAGTTTCGTCCAGCTCTAAGCACGGTGATGGCGCAAAAATCGCCGTTGCAACGGGCGCCGGGCCAATCGGCAAGCTGGCGGGTTGCGCCGCGCATCCCGGCCAGTTCCAGCAAGTTGTCGCGCGTGTAATCGCTGCGGCTGTCGCGCAGCACCAGCAGTTCGGCAGTGGCTTCACCGGTAATCCCAACGTGGTGGCCATCGCTGGAAACCAGCACGTCAGGCGCGCGCAGGGTTGCCAATAACACCAGCCCGAATGCCGCCGGAACCAGCCCCCATATCCGCGCCGGCCCGGTCCACAGCGCCAGCCACAGGCTGCCCGCCATGAACAGCGCGAAGGCCCCGCGCCCCATGGCTGGCATCGCGGTAACCGCCCCCGGCATCGCCGCGGTCCAGTGAGCCAAGGCCAGCAGTGCTTCCAGCGATTTGCCCGCGAGCCACCAGAACGGCCCGCCCGCGCCGATCGCATCAAACAGCAGCGCCAGCGCGATCAGCGGCATCGAGGCCAGTGTGGTCAGCGGGATCGCGATGACATTGGCAAGCGCGCCATAGGCGCCGGCGCGGTGAAAGTGGAACAACCCGATCGGCATCAGCGCCAGTTCGATCACGATCCCGGTCAGTAGCAGCGATCCAAGGTGGCGCGTGCCGTGCATCCACCACGGTTCTTCACGCGGCGCAAACCACGTTCGCACGGGTGCGGCGCCGTGCAGCGCCACGATCGCCATGACCGCGCCAAAGCTCATCTGGAAACTTGGCCCGATTACAGCTTCGGGCCAGAACAGCAGCACTGCCGCCGCCGCTGCCGCCACCATCCGCATGGACAGCGCTTCGCGGCCCAGCGCCAGCGCCAGCAGCACCAGCACCGCCCCGATGCAGCTGCGGATTGTCGGAACTTCGGCCCCGGTCAGGATCGTATAGCCGATCCCGGCAGCGGCACCGGTGGCCGCCGCCACCAGCGGCAACCGCACCCGCAATGCCAACCACGGCAATAACCCCAGCAGCCGCAGCGCCGCAAAATAGCTGGCCGCGATAACCGCGCTGACGTGCAGCCCGCTGATCGACAGCAAGTGGGTTAACCCCGCATCGCGCATTGCGTCTTCATCGCCAGCCGCAATTGCGCCGCGATCTCCGCTGGCAAATGCCGCGGCAATGGCGCCGGGCGAACCCGTTAGGTTCTGGCGCACATGGGCCGATAGCGCCCGCTGCAGCCGGGCCGTGGACGCCGCGTGCTGCGCGGGCGCTACCACGGTGATCGGCCCCAGCACGCTGCCGGTGGCGGCCAACCCGGAAAACCAGGCGGCGCGGGCAAAATCATAGCCGCCCGGCAGCATCGGCGGGGCAGGCGGAACCATGCGGGCCTTCACGCGCACCACGGCCCCTTCGGTCAGGCCGGGCAGATCGGCGGCGCTTTCAGCATTCAGCCGCACCTTGATCGCCCGCCCGGTGCCGATTTCGCGGGTCGCCACGATCAGGCGGATGCGCTGTTCGGCGGGGCGGTTCTCACGCGATAGCACCCGCGCTTCGATCACGGCCACGGCCGGGCGCGGGATTGGCGGCGTTCCCACCAATACCGACTTGGTCCACACCGCGCCGCAGCCCACCGCCACCATCAGCGCCATCGCGGTGATGGCTTGCCGCAGATAGGCGAACTGCCCATCGCTGCGCGCGGCAATCAGGGTGATGCCGGCCACCGCCATGCAGCCCGCGATCAGTGTGAGCCAGGCCTGCGGATCGGGCAAAATGAACCACGCGCAAATGCCGGCCGCCAGCCCTACAACCAGCCACGGCGCGCGATCGAATCCGGCAGCGGCAAGGAATGTTTCGATACGGCGAAGTCCGCTTGCCAAGTTGGCACGCTTGCGCCAATGGCCATGTTGCAGTGCAGCGGTGTTCGGTGCATCACTGCCCAACGTCATACTTGGCGGCACTTCGCTGACCATGGGCGACACAGAACAGGAAGGTACGGTTGATGGCAAGCGGTAGCGTAAACGAAGCAGCGGCATCCGGTCGCAGCGTCGTAACGCGGTTCGCGCCCTCACCCACTGGCTATCTGCACATCGGCGGCGCCCGAACCGCGCTGTTCAATTGGCTGTTCGCCCGCCATCACGGCGGCAAGTACCTGCTGCGGATCGAAGATACCGATCGCGCACGGTCCACCGAACCTGCAATTGCGGCAATTTTCGATGGTCTGGAGTGGCTGGGCCTGATGGGCGATGAACCGGCCACGTTCCAGTTTGCCCGGTCTGATCGCCATGCTGAAGTGGCGCACAAGCTGCTGGATGCGGGCTATGCCTATCGCTGCTACCTGACCCAGGACGAACTGGCCGCCCGGCGTGAAGCCGCCCAGGCCGAACGCCGCCCTTTCCGCATCGTCAGCGAATGGCGCGATGCCGGCCCGGATACTTGGCCTGCCGATCAGCCCTATGTGGTGCGGATCAAGGCGCCGCGCGATGGCGAAACCACCATCGACGATCACGTTCAGGGCCCGATTACCGTG
>JBJOPJ010000173.1:0-3683 GCA_046050825.1 Pseudomonadota bacterium | reverse complement strand
TTGCCGCCGGGGTGGACATCGTGTCCGACGGCGAACTGGGCAAAGTTGGCTACTCGACCTACATGATCGAGCGCCTGTCCGGCTTTGGCGGCCATACCGATCGCAAACCCGCCGCCGATCTGGCCGAAGTGCCGAACCTGACCAAGAAGCTGTCGGCGATCATGGGCAGCCAGGAATTCGTCCGCGCCAGCTGCATCGGCGAAGTGAAGCTGGTGACGCTCGATCCGCTGCACGAAGACATTCGCCGCTTCCGCTCGGCGCTGGACAAGCACGCCGCCCCCGGCACCGAAGCCTTCATGAACGCGGCCTCGCCCGGGCTGATCACGGCGTTTCAGGTCAACCGCTTCTACCCCAGCCACGAAGCCTATCTGGCCGCGCTGGTCGATGCGATGCGCGAAGAATACGAAACCATCGTCAACGCCGGGTTCTACCTGCAGCTCGATTGCCCCGACCTCGCGATGAGCCGCCACACCGGCTATCAGGACGTCAGCGACGCCGAATTCCTCAAGATCGCGGCGGCCAACGTCGAAGCGCTGAACGCGGCCACGGCCAACATCCCGTCCGATCGGATGCGGATGCACGTGTGCTGGGGCAACTATGAAGGCCCGCACGATCACGACATCGCCCTGGAAAAAGTGATCGACATCGTGATCAAGGCGCGCCCGGCCACCGTGCTGTTCGAAGCCGCCAACCCGCGCCACGAACACGAATGGAAGGTGTGGCGCGATGCCAAGCTGCCGGATTGGAAGATCCTGGCCCCCGGCATGATCGACACGTGTTCGAACTATGTCGAACACCCCGAGCTGATCGCCCAGCGGATCGAACGCTTCGCCGACATTGTCGGGCCGGACCGCGTGGTTGCCAGCACCGATTGCGGGTTCGGCACGTTTGCCGGCTATGGCAAGATCGATCCGATCGTGACCTGGCGCAAGCTGCGCAACTTGCGCGAAGGCGCCGACATCGCGGGCGCACGCCTGTGAGCGAAAGCGCCGCCATCACGGATGCCCAGCGGCTTGCCGCCGAATGGGCCTGCGCGAAACTGATCGCGCTCTATGCCAACCTCAACGACGAGGCGCGCTGGGACGAAGTGGCGGCGCTTTACACCGCGGGCGGGTTGATGACCCGCCCCACAGCCCCCGACGCGCCGATCATCGGCCGCGAGGCGATCCTTGCCGCGTTCAAGGGCCGCCCGCCGCGCAAGACCCGGCACGTCTGCTCGAACGTGGTGATCACCATTGAAGGCCCGACCAGCGCCAGCGGAGTCAGCGCCATGGTGCTATTCAGCGAAACCGGCGCGCCGCTGGCCGGATCGTTCCACGACCGCTTCGAATTGACCGCGGACGGCTGGCGCTTTGCCGAACGCCGCGGCACGTTGGCCTGGTAGGACACGGCGCAATGGCGCAGGCCAACCCCACCAACACGGTTAAATCGGCGCTTCGCACGCTCGATATTATCGAATTCGTGGTGGCGCACCCACAAGGCCCGATCGCGCAAGACATTGCCGCCGCGTTGGAAATCCCGGTGTCCAGCCTGTCCTATCTGTTGTCCACCTTGCTGGAACGGGGCTACCTGATCCGTGAAGGGCGGCGCTATCGCGCCGGGCCGGGGCTGGCCCGGTTCGCGGTTGCCCCCCACGCGCTGACGCTGGCCGAGCGGGTTGAACCGCTGGTCAAGCTGCTGCGCAGCGAATTGGACGAAACCGCCAGTTTCATGGTGCGCACCGGCTGGGAAATCGAAGCCCTGGTGACCGAGGGCAGCGGCCAGGCCTTGCGCTATGCGATCGAACGCGGCCACCGCAAGCCGCTGCATTCGCTGGCCGCGGGCAAGGCCGTGCTGGCCACGCTCCCCGAAGCGGAGCTGGCCCGCTATTTTGCCGAATGCCCGCGCCCGCGCTTTACGCAGCACACCATCGTCGATGAAGCCCCCTTGCGGGCCGAACTTGAACAGATCCGCCGCGAAGGCATTGCCGAAGCACACGAACAGGACACCAAGGGCATCTGCGGGCTGGCCTGCCCAGCGTGGCTTGATGGCCAAGTGGTCGGCGCCTTTGCCGTGGCCATCCCGGAAGTACGCTTTGACCCCCAGATCGCGCAAAAGGCCCGCACCGCGCTGGGTCGCGCGGCTGCGAGCCTTGCTGGTTCGTAACCTTAACGCAACGCGAATTGGGGGAGCCCGCAGCTCCCCCGCATCACATCAGGCCCGCATCACATCAGGCGCCCTTGGTGCGCCAGCCGTCGGCGTAATTGTCGCGCGCCACTTCCGCATAGGGAACGGCGGCCACAACGGCCTTGATCTGGGTCTGCACGTGGGGTTCCACGGTGGGCTTGCGGCTGCCGCCATTCGGCTCGCCCCAGACCAGCGCAACTTCAGTACCCGGCGTGGCGAACGCTTCGTCGACCATCGCCAGCGTCAGGAACTTGCCTTCGTTCGAGCTGTAGCCGATCCACGTCGACAGACCGGCCAGGCTGCCATCGCTGGCGCGCACTTCGTCAAACGGGTGCATCGCGTAAACCGCGCTGGGGTATTCCATGAACTTCGCACGGTCGCCCTTCGACAGCGCCGAGCTTTGCACGCGCATCACGTCTTCATTGTCGAGCGCCAGCGTCACCTTGCGGCGGTGCGGGCCGGCAGCCATCTTTTCCAGCGCCGCGCGGCCGATGAAGTCATGGTCGAACTTCACGAACGGACCGTAACCCAGATCCCACGGGGTCAGGTAATAGTCTTCGATGTTGTTCGACACGAACGACCCGCCGATCGAGCACTTTGCGCCATACGAATTGGCCGAGAGCCATTCCCGGAACGGCTGCAGTTCCGCGCCGGTAAAGATCGCGGGCAGCGGGCTTGGGATCCAGCCCGATTCCAGCGTGTTCGACGAATAGGCCCGTCCACCGACCAGCGCCATGCCGTGCGGCTTGCCCGCTTCGACCAGCGCGGCGTGAACCGCGGCGTAATCTTCCCAAGGGCCAAACAGTTCGAAGCCCGGCTGGCCGGCCATGCCGTGGCGCAGGGCGCGCACGGTCTTGCCGCCGATCGTCATCGAGCACATGTTGAAGAACTTGAGATCGGGTGCGGCAGCGCCGGTGGCGGCTTCGATCACCTTCATGGCGTTCGGGCCTTGCACCTGGAAGCGATAGTTCTTGCGCTTGCCATCGGTCCGCATCGCCCAGCGTTCGTCACGCTCAACTTCGACGTTCCACTTGCCCGAAGCGGCGTGGAATTCGACCCATTCGATCGCCGGCGCACGGCCAACCAGGTTGAACAGGTTTTCGCCAAGGTAGAACAGGATCACGTCGCCGATGACATAGCCCGCCGGGGTGCAGGGCACGAACTGCTTGGCCTTGTCCGGGACAAACCCCTTGAAGCTGTTGATCGCAAGGTATTCCAGCATCGCGAAGGCATCGGGGCCGCGTACTTCCAGATCGACCATGTGGTAGCTCTGGTTGAACAGCACCGCGCTGTGCTGCCACGCCCACTGTTCGGCGCGCCAGTTCGAATATTCGGCGGGAACACCGGGGTAAACATTCGGGCCGGTCTGCTGGTTGCGCAGCATTTCGACGATATTGCCCGCACCAGCGAGCACAGTTTCAAGGGTATCGGCCATCGTGCATCCTTCTCAACGACTCATGCGGACGCAACCGCGCACCGCTCCCGAATCCTCATGCCAGATTTTCGCGTGGATGAAA
>JBJOPJ010000172.1:0-3688 GCA_046050825.1 Pseudomonadota bacterium | reverse complement strand
AATAGCCGATGGCGGCCGGCACGCCGCTGTCCGGCACCGGCACCACCAGATCCGCCTCCACCGGGGCTTCCTTGGCCAGTTCCATGCCGATGGACTTGCGCGAATCGTAGACCGAGCGATCGTTGAAGATCGAATCCGGACGGCTGAAATAGACGTGCTCGAAAATGCACGGGCGCGGCGCGGTGTTGCCGAACGGGCGGTGGCTGCGCGCGGTGCCGTCGAAATCCACCTCGACGAATTCGCCGGGCTCGATCTGGCGCACGAACTCGGCACCGACCACGTCGAAGGCCACGGTCTCGCTGGCGAACACGGTGCTGTCGCCCAGCGTGCCCATCACCAGCGGGCGGATGCCCAGCGGGTCGCGGCAGGCGATCATGCGCTTGGGGGTCATGCAGATCAGCGAATAGGCCCCTTCGACCATCCGCAGCGCATCCACGAAGCGGTCCAGCAGCTTGTGGAAACGGCTGGTGGCGATCAGGTGGATGATCACTTCGGTGTCCGAAGTGGACTGGAAGATCGAGCCCTTGGAAACCAGCTCGTGCTTCAGGGTCATCGCGTTCGAGATATTGCCGTTGTGCGCAATCGAGAACCCGCCGGCCGCCAGATCGGCGAACAGCGGCTGAACGTTGCGCAGGCCCGATCCGCCCGTGGTGGCATAGCGCACGTGGCCCGATGCCACGCTGCCGGGCAGCTGGCTGAAGCAGGCGTTGTCGTTGAACACCTGGGCGACGTGTCCGATGCCGCGGTGCGAATAGAATTCGCGGCCATCAAGGCTGACGATCCCGCAGGCTTCTTGCCCGCGGTGTTGCAGGGCGTGCAGGCCCAGCGCAGTCAGAGCGGCGGCATCCTGCGTGCCGATCACGCCGAAAATGCCGCATTCCTCGCGGAGCTTGTCGCCATCCGCGTCAAGGAAAGGATGTGTGATATTCATGTTTCACCCGGCCAGTGGTGGCGTCGCTTTGGCCCCGATGCGCCTGAAAGGCAAGGGCGCACGCGCGGCGATCCGCGAGGAATCTGTTTCACCCCTGAAAGGCTGGTCTAAAGGGCATAGGGGCGCTTGCTACTGCGGCTGGGGCCGCCTACATCGCGGAACACTGCTTGTTCAGCATTTTCCCGCGAGGCCTGCTTGCTGCTCTCCCCTTTCGAATGGACCATCGCCAAGCGTTACATGATGCCGGGGCGCGGCGAAGCCTTCATCGCGCTGGTGGCGGGGATCAGCCTGGTGGCGGTGATGCTGGGCGTGGCCGCGCTGGTTATCGTGATGAGCGTGATGAACGGGTTCCGGGCCGAACTGTTTGACAAGATCGTGGGGCTTAACGGCCACGCGATCGTTCAAGCCTATGGCGGGCGGCTGGAAAACTGGCGAACGGTGCTGGAGGAGGTCAAGGCCACCCCCGGCGTGACCCGCGCTTCACCGCTGATCGAACAGCCGCTGCTGGCCAGCTTCAATGGCCGGGTCGAAGCGATCTTTGCGCGCGGCAACACGGACGAGGATATTCGCCGGTTGAACGACAAGCTGCAGACCGGCACTTTGCGCGAATTGCAGGCGGGCGCCAGCAACGTGGCGATCGGATCGCAGCTGGCATCAAACCTTGGCGCGCGGGTGGGCGATACGATCACGATCATTAACCCGCAGGGCCAATCCACCCCGTTTGGCACCGTGCCGCGCCAGATTGCCTACCACGTGTCCGCGATCTTCGAGATCGGGGTCTATGATTATGACCAGCGTTTCGTGGTCATGCCGATGCAGGATGCGCAGACCCTGCTGCTGACCGGCGATGCGGTGGGCATGATCGAAGTGCAGGTGGACAACCCCGATCGCGCCGCGCAAATCCTGGCCCCGGTGGCGCAGAAGCTGGCCGGGCAGGCGGTTGTCACCGATTGGAAAACGATCAACGCCAGCCTGTTCGAAGCTCTGGCGGTGGAACGTGTGGCGATGTTCGTGGTGCTGTCGATCATCGTGCTGGTGGCCGTGTTCAACATCCTGTCGTCGCTGATCATGCTGGTGCGCGCCAAGACCCGCGACATCGCAATCCTGCGCACGATGGGCGCCACGCGCCGTTCGTTGCTGAAAGTGTTCGTTACGATCGGCTTTGTGATCGGGGCGCTGGGCACGGTGGCCGGGGTGGCGCTGGGCTTCGTGTTCCTGTTCTTCCGGCAGGGCGTGGTGCGCGTGGTGGAAGTGCTGACCGGGCAGAACTTGTGGGACCCCTCGATCAGGTTCCTGACCGAACTGCCCAGCCGGTCTGATCCGGTGGAGATTGCGGTCATTGCACTGATGGCGCTGCTGCTTAGTTTTCTGGCCACGCTGTACCCGGCGTTCAAGGCGGCCAGTACCGATCCGGTGCAGGTGCTGCGGTATGAGTGACGCGGTCGTTGAACTGGCGGGGCTGACCCGCAGCTTTGAACAGGGCGGGGTGCGCATCGACGTGCTGCGCGGGGTAAACCTTACGGTGCGGCCGGGTGAAATCGTGGCTTTGCTGGGGCCGTCAGGCTCGGGCAAGTCGACGCTGTTGCAGGCCGTGGGGTTGCTCGAAGGCGGGTTTGGCGGGAAGATCACGATTGCCGGCACCGATGCCTCGGCGTTGTCGGGCGATGATCGCACCACGCTGCGGCGGGATCGGATCGGCTTCGTCTATCAGTTCCATCATCTGCTGCCTGATTTCAGCGCGCTGGAAAACGTGGTGCTGCCCCAGCTGGTGGCCGGGGTGGAGCGCGCCGCGGCGGATGACCGGGCGCGCGGATTGCTGACCGCGCTGGGGCTGGGTGAACGCCTGACCCACCGTCCCAGCCAGCTGTCTGGCGGCGAACAACAGCGCGTGGCCGTGGCCCGCGCGCTGGCCAACCGCCCCGCGCTGGTGCTGGCGGATGAGCCGACCGGCAACCTTGATGAAAAGACTGCCGACAAAGTGCTGGGCCAATTCGTTGAACTGGTCCGCACCCAAGGCAGTTCGGCGTTGATCGCCACGCATAACGAACGGCTGGCCCACGCGATGGACCGCGTGGTGCGGCTGCACGAAGGGGTGCTCGAATGAAGACGATTGCCGATTTTACCGCCAAGCTGCCCAATGGCGAGGAATTGAGCCTGGCGGACAAGCTGGGCAAAGTGCTGCTGGTGGTCAACACTGCCAGCAAGTGCGGCTTCACCCCGCAATACGATGGGCTGGAAGCGCTGTGGCGCACCTACAAGGATCGCGGGTTCGAAGTGATCGCGTTCCCCTGCAACCAATTCGGCCATCAGGAACCCGGCAGCGCCGACGAGATCGCGGAATTCTGCAAGGTCAATTTCGGCCTCAGCTTTCCCTTGATGGGCAAGATCGATGTCAACGGCGGCAATGCCGCGCCGCTGTATGATTGGCTGAAAGCCGCCGCGCCGGGGGTGATGGGGACCAAATCGGTCAAGTGGAACTTCACCAAGTTTCTGATCGGCCGCGATGGCAAGGTGGTGCGCCGCTATGCCCCGACCGCCAAGCCCGAAGCGCTGGCCAAGGACATCGAGGCTCAGCTCTGATCGGTTAGGCTTTGATTGATCGGGGATAGCCGCGCGAAAGTGGTGTTCGAATCGCCGTGGGCGGCTAGGCTGCGGCCATGGCCTATGAACCTTTTGTGCCGCTGCGGGTGCTATCCAGCTATTCGATGCTCGAAGGGGCGATCGATCCCAAGGCGATTGCCAAGCTGGCCAAGGAGC
>JBJOPJ010000171.1:0-3696 GCA_046050825.1 Pseudomonadota bacterium | reverse complement strand
GTTTCGCTGGGCGGCGATGGTGCATGGCGCGCGCCGATGGGTACAGTGGTGATCGGCGGGCTGCTGATGTCCACCCTGCTGACGTTGCTGATTGTCCCGGCCCTGTTCAGTCTGGCGGACGGAGCGGAAAAACGGCTTGGGCCGTGGCTGCGGCGGACCTTCCTCAGCTATGAGCCTGGCCATGCCCAGCCTGCCGCCCCGGCCGCCGAGGCATTCCCGGCCGAGTGAGCGGCCTAACCTCTGCCATGCGGCCCGGGTCCGCGCTGATCCCGCCGCTTGATCGGGCGCGGCAAATGCGCCGGGCGGCAACGGGGTTGCTGCTGCTTATGGCCGGGCTGTTCCTGCTGGCGCGGCATTTTGCCGCGGCGCATCCGGCGTGGGGCTATCTGCTGGCGTTTTGCGAGGCGGCGATGGTTGGCGGGCTGGCGGATTGGTTCGCGGTAACCGCGCTGTTCCGCCGCCCGCTGGGCCTGCCGATCCCGCACACCGCGATCATTCCCGAAAACAAGGACCGCATTGCCGATACGATGGCGGCGTTCCTGCGCGAAAACTTCCTGACGCCGCAAGTGGTGGCGCGGCGGCTGAGGGCGATGAACCTGGCCGGCACCGCGGGGCATTTCCTGGCCAATCCGCAGCGCGATGGCGAAGTGCGGTTGCGCACCGGGGCTGCCAACCTGCTGGGCGACGTGCTGGAATCGCTGGATCAGGAACGGCTGGGCGGCTTGGCCAAGCAGGGCTTGCGCGGGCAGCTTGAACGGTTCGATATCGCGCCGCTGCTGGGGCAATTGATGACCGGCGCAATCGCCGATGGGCGCCACAAGCCGTTGCTGGAAAGCCTGATCCGCTGGGCCGGCCTGACGCTGGAGGCCAACGAAGACCTGCTGCGCCAGATGATCGAAACCCGCGCCAACGCGATCATGCGCTGGACCGGGCTGGACGAGCGGCTGGCGAACGGGATTCTTGACGGGCTCTACAAGCTGCTGGCCGAAACCATCGTCGATCCCGAACACCCGTTGCGCCGCAAGGTGGAACAGGGCCTTGAAACGCTGGCGCATGATCTGATCCATGATCCCGCGATGCGGGCGCGGGTGGAAGCGATGAAACTGGAAGTGCTGGCCAACCCGGCGATGGCGCGCTGGATGGACGCGATGTGGGAGCGCACCCGCACCGCGTTGCTCCGCGCCGCGCGCGATCCCGATGCCGCGCTGTCGGGCCAGTTGGGCAGCAGCCTTGCCGAATTGGGCCAGGCCCTGCAGCGCGATGCGCGGCTGCAGTTGCTGGTCAACCGCTTTGCCCGCCGCACGCTGGTGGGCGTTGCCACCCGGTACGGCGATCAGATCGTGCGGCTGGTGTCCGAAACCGTGCGGCGCTGGGATGCGCAGACCGTAACTGGCCGGATCGAAGGCGCGGTGGGCCGCGACCTGCAGTTCATCCGCATCAATGGCACGCTGGTGGGCGGGCTGGTGGGCGTGGCGATCCATGTGGCGGACCAGCTGCTGTGAAGCCGCTGCTGGTCACCTCGCGGCTGGAACTGTGGCAACCGGCCCGGCGCGATTTGCCCGATCTGTTCGCGCTGACGCTGGATGACGAGACCCGCCGCTATCTGGGCAGCTTCGTGCCGACCGAGATGGACGCCTTCAACCGCCTGCACCGCAATGCCGGCAGCTGGGCTTTGCATGGCTATGGCACCTTCATGGTGCGGTTGATCGGGCAAGACCGGATCATCGCCAACTGCGGTGTGTTCCGCAGCCACCGCGGGTTTGGGCAGGGGCTGGATGACGTGCCCGAAGCCGGGTGGATCGTCCACAAGGACCACTGGGGCCAGGGCATCGCGCGCGAGGCGATGGACGCCGCGCTGGGCTGGTTCGATGCCGCCCATGGCCGCCAGCGGATCGGCTGCATGATCGAGGACGGCCACAGTGCATCGGATGCGCTGGCAGTGAAGCTGGGTTTCGCGCGCTATGGGGTGCATGAGGTCGAAGGCGCCGCGCCGCTGGTGCTGTATGAGCGGGTTTGATCGGGGCGGCGAAGTGGCACCTGCATAAGAAAAGGCCCCGCCGAAGCAGGGCCTTTCCGTGTTTTTTTGGCGTTGCTGCTTAGAGCTTGCCGGTCAGTTCCGGCACCGCGCTGAACAGGTCGGCGACGAGGCCGATGTCTGAAACCTGGAAGATCGGGGCGTCTTCGTCCTTGTTGATGGCGATGATGGTCTTGGAGTCCTTCATGCCCGCAAGGTGCTGGATCGCGCCCGAGATGCCCACTGCGACATAGACTTCCGGAGCCACGATCTTGCCGGTCTGGCCAACTTGGTAGTCGTTGGGGACATAGCCCGCATCGACCGCGGCGCGGCTGGCGCCAACTGCGGCGCCCAGCTTGTCGGCCAGCGGGAAGATCACCTGCTGGAAGGTTTCCGCATCCTTCAGCGCGCGGCCGCCCGAAACGATGATCTTGGCGCTGGTCAGTTCAGGGCGTTCGCTCTTGGCGATTTCCGAACCGACGAAGGCCGAAGTTCCTGCATCGCCCTTGCTGGCGACGGCTTCGACGCTGCCTGCGCCGCCCGTGGCTTCCGCCTTGGCAAACGCGGTGCCGCGCACGGTGATTACCAGCTTGGCGTCCGAGCTTTCAACCGTGGCAATCGCGTTGCCAGCATAGATCGGACGGGTGAAGGTCTTGGGGCCTTCGACCGAAAGGATGTCCGAAATCTGCATCACGTCGAGCAGGGCCGCCACGCGCGGGGCAATGTTCTTGCCGGTGGTGGTGGCGGGCGCGAGGAATGCGTCGTGGTCGGCCATCAGACCAGCCACCAGCGGCGCGACGTTTTCGGCCAGCGCATTGGCATAGGCGGCGTCATCGGCGAGGTGGACCTTGCCAACGCCGGCGATACCCTTGGCGGCTTCGGCCACGGCGGCGCAATTGTGGCCGGCGACCAGCAGGTGAACTTCACCCAGCTGCGCGGCGGCGGCAACCACGGCCAGCGTGGCGTCCTTGACGGCGGTGTTGTCGTGTTCGACCCAAACGAGTGTCTTAGCCATTACGCGACTCCCATTTCCTTGAGCTTGCCGACGAGCGCGTCGACGTCTGCAACCTTGATCCCGGCGCTGCGCACCGGCGGTTCGGTAACTTTCAGCGTCTTGAGGCGCGGGGCAATGTCCACCCCGTAGTCCGCCGGGGCCTTCGCGGCGAGCGGCTTGGACTTGGCCTTCATGATGTTGGGCAGCGAGGCATAGCGCGGCTCGTTCAGGCGCAAGTCGGTGGTGACCACTGCGGGCAGCGCCAGCTTCACGGTTTCAAGCCCGCCGTCGATTTCGCGCTTTACGACGACCGAATCGCCTTCCACCGAAACTTCGTTGGCGAACGTGCCTTGCGGGCGGCCGAGCAGCGCGGCGACCATCTGGCCAACCTGGTTGCTGTCATCGTCGATCGCCTGCTTGCCGGTGATGATCAGGCCGGGGGCTTCTTCGCCCACCACGCCCGCGATGATCTTGGCCACGGCCAGCGGTTCCACATCGACGTTATCGTCAACCTGCACCAGAATAGCGCGGTCTGCACCCATCGCCAGCGCCGTGCGCAGGGTTTCCTGCGCCTTGGCCGGCCCAACCGATACCGCGACGATTTCCGAAACCACGCCCTTTTCCTTCAGGCGAATGGCTTCTTCGACGGCGATTTCGTCGAACGGGTTCATGCTCATCTTAACATTGG
>JBJOPJ010000170.1:0-3706 GCA_046050825.1 Pseudomonadota bacterium | reverse complement strand
GGCGGAATATCGCGCCAAGACCGCGCCGATCCTGCCGATCTATGATGCGCGCGGCATCGTGACCCGGGTCAATGGCATGGCCGAAATGGATCATGTCACCGCCGCGATCGAGCGCGCGATTCAGGGGTGATCGCCGGGCCGGGCAGTGGCCGTTGCCGCTGACGATGCGCGATGTTCTGCATGGCTCAATTTGGGCCTGATATTGCTGGCGATTGGCGGGCGCGTTGACAGAGCGTTGACACTGGGCGCGAATCGCCCTAATCGCGCCGTTCACTCGAATGAACGGGTCAGTCCGGCAGGCGTAGGCCATAGTGCTCGCCAACCGGGCTTTTTTGCCGTTCAGTGCGGGTGAAGCGTTGAGATAGGGTGCGGCAATCGCCGTTCCCTGTGGAGCATGGAGAATTAAGTGGCTCGTATTGCCGGGGTAAACATCCCCACCAACAAGCGCGTAATCATCGCGCTCACCTACATCCACGGTATCGGCGCCCACAAGGCGAAGCAGATTGCCAACAAGCTGGGCATTGACCACAGCCGCCGGGTTCAAGACCTGTCCGATCAGGAAGTGCTGCACATCCGCGAAGCGATCGACGCCGATCACACCGTTGAGGGTGACCTGCGCCGCGAAACCGCGATGAACATCAAGCGCCTGATGGATCTGGCCTGCTATCGCGGCCTGCGTCACCGTAAGGGCCTGCCCGTTCGCGGTCAGCGCACCCACACCAACGCCCGCACCCGCAAGGGTAAGGCCAAGCCCATCGCCGGCAAGAAGAAGTAAGCATCTGCCGTTTGGTAGAACGCTTTTCCTTCCCGATACTCGACAGGATAACGAACAATGGCACGCGAACCTCAGCGCATTAAGCGCCGCGAGCGGAAGAACATCACGAGCGGCGTGGCCCACGTGAATGCTAGCTTCAACAACACGATGATCACCATCACCGACGCCCAGGGCAATGCGATCAGCTGGTCCAGCGCAGGCATGATGGGCTTCAAGGGCAGCCGCAAATCGACCCCGTACGCCGCTCAGGTGGCCGCGGACGACGCCGGCAAGAAGGCCGCCGAACACGGCGTGCGCACCCTGGAAGTCGAAGTGAAGGGTCCCGGTTCGGGCCGTGAAAGCGCGCTGCGTGCGCTTCAGGCTGTCGGTTTCACGATCACTTCGATCCGCGACGTTACGCCGATCCCGCACAACGGTGTGCGCCCGTCGAAGCGCCGCCGCGTCTGATCGTTTCCTTCGTGGCGGGGTGCAAGCCCCGTCGCACTTTCGGTATGGTCGCGGCTCCCCGGTGGAGCAGCGGCCTTGCCGCCAGAAATAACCCCAGGGGAAGTCCATGACTGTCAACATCAAGAACTGGCAGGAACTCAAGAAGCCCAACGCCCTAGAGGTGAAGCCGGGCAACGACCCCAAGCGGCGTGCGACTTTTGTTGCAGAGCCGCTCGAACGCGGTTTCGGCCTGACGCTGGGCAACGCCCTGCGCCGGGTGCTGCTGTCCTCGCTGCAGGGCGCCGCGATCACTTCGATCAAGATCGAAAACGTGCTGCACGAATTCAGCTCGCTGGCCGGTGTGCGTGAAGACGTGACCGACATCGTGCTGAACGTAAAGCAGATCGCACTGAAGATGCAGGGCGAAGGCCCCAAGCGCCTTCAGCTTTCGGCCACTGGCCCGTGCGAAGTGAAGGCCGGCGACATCGCCGTGTCGGGCGATATCGAGGTCATGAACAAGGACCTCGTGATCTGTCACCTCGATGAAGGTGCCACGCTCAACATGGAACTGACCGCCGACACCGGCAAGGGCTATGTCCCCGCCGTGTCGAACCGTCCGATTGACGCGCCGATCGGGCTGATCCCGGTCGATTCGCTCTATTCGCCGGTCCGTCAGGTTTCGTACAAGGTCGACAACGCCCGTATCGGCCAGGAACTCGACTACGACAAGCTGAGCCTGTCGGTTGAAACCGATGGCACCGTGACCCCGGAAGATGCTGTGGCGTTTGCCGCGCGCATCCTGCAGGATCAGCTCTCGCTGTTCGTCCACTTCGAAGATGCGCTGCCGGTTGGCGGTTCGCCGATGATCGGGATGGCCGCTCCGGCTGCTGAGGAAGGCGATACCAACCAGCTCAACCGCTACCTCCTCAAGAAGGTTGACGAGCTGGAACTGTCGGTCCGCTCGGCCAACTGCCTCAAGAACGACAACATCATCTACATCGGCGATCTGGTTCAGAAGACCGAAGCCGAGATGCTGCGCACGCCGAACTTCGGCCGCAAGTCGCTCAACGAGATCAAGGAAGTTCTGTCCTCGATGGGTCTGCGCCTTGGCATGGACATCCCTGGCTGGCCGCCGGAAAACATCGAAGAAATGGCCAAGAAGCTCGAACAAGAGCTGCTCGGCTAAGCAATCTGGCCGGGGCGCTTTCGGGCGCCCCGCCACCCAACGGTGATGGCGGCCGCCGCAAGCGCTGCCGGGATCGGGCTACCTTACACGGGCCCCCTACGAACTGAAGGAAGTAGACATGCGTCATAAGCTCGGCGGGCGTAAGCTCAACCGCACCTCGGCCCACCGCAAGGCCCTGTTCCGCAACATGGCGGCTGCGCTGATCAAGCACGAACAGATCACCACCACGCTGCCCAAGGCCCGCGAACTGCGTCCCTATGTCGAAAAGCTGATTACGCTGGCGAAGCACGGTGGCCTTTCGAACCGCCGTCTGGCCCACGCCCGTCTGCTGGACGATGCCCAGCTGGTTAAGCTGTTTGACGTTCTGGCAGCCCGCTATGCCGACCGCGCCGGTGGTTACACCCGCGTGATCAAGGCCGGCATCCGCGGTTCGGACGCAGCCCCGATGGCGGTGATCGAACTGGTTGACCGCGATACTTCGGCCAAGGGCCAGGATTCGGGTCCGGTCTTCACCGAAGAAGCCGAATAAGCTTTTACCGCATTCGGCAAACGCTGAATTCAAAAGGCGGTCGCAGGCAACAGCTTGCGACCGCCTTTTTCTGTCTGGCCCCGGTGGATGCCGTGGTGGGCAATCTCGCTAGACTTGCAGCAACCGTGCAATCGCGCCCAGCAGGTCGCGGTTGAAGGCCTTGGCGATGCCGGCTTCGGCTACGGCGTTGAAAGCATGGATCGCGCCGGGATAGGAATGCAGTTCCACCGGCACTTTGGCCGCGATCATGCGGCGGGCGTAATCAAGGTCTTCGTCCAGGAACAGGTCAAGGCTGCCGGTGCCGATCCAGGTGGCGGGCAACCCGGCCAGATCATCGGCCAGCGTCGGGGAAAACCAGCCCTTGCGCGCATCGTTGGGCTGATAATCGCCGCGCAGCGCCTCCCAGCCGAACACGTTTCTGGTGCGCGTCCACACGAATTCGCCGGTGGTCGGATTGCCATAAGGGCAACCATCGCTGCCGGTGCGGTGATCCAGCATCGGATATGTCAGGAACTGCGCGGCCAGCGCCGGCCCGCCGCGATCCCGCGCCATCAGCGCTACGGCCGCGGCCAGCCCGCCGCCGGCGCTTTCCCCGATGATCCCGATCCGCTGCGGATCGACGCCCAGATCGGCCGCGTTCGCCGCCAGCCATTCCAGCGCGGCAAAGCAATCGTCTTGCGGGGCAGGGAAGGGGTGTTCGGGCGCCAGCCGGTATTCCACCGATGCCACCGGGATACCCAAGGCCGCAGCCACTCCCGATGGGTTGTGTTGCATCGACTTGGCCGATCCC
>JBJOPJ010000169.1:0-3715 GCA_046050825.1 Pseudomonadota bacterium | reverse complement strand
GCAATCTGGACGGCATGGACAAACTGGTCACCAACCTGACCATCGAACAGGTGCCGGGCTGCGGCCACTTCGTCCCGTGGGAAGCGCCAGAGGCGGTCAACGCCGCACTGGACAGGTTTCTGGGTTAGGCCACCCCGAACCATTCCACCCATGCGCCATGGGCGTGCGCGGTGCCCAGCAACGCAGGCTCTTCCCCACCCGGCCAATACCGCACGGTCAGTTCGTGACGGAAGGTCTGGCGGTTGGTTTCCAGCATGACCCACGCCAGCCGCCGCCGCGCATCGGCCTTCGCGCCTGCCTGCGCCATCGCCGCTGCGATCCGCGCGCGCGTTTCGGGCGGCAGGTATTGCCAGACGATGGAATGGAAGAAGACCCGCGTGGTATCGTCATCCTGCGGCGCGGCCAGCCGCTGTTCCACCCAATCGCCCGCATCCATCTGCACCACATCGGGCGCTTTGTCCGCCGCTAGCGCAATTGCGGCGTCGATGCGCGCGATGCGTTCGGTCACCTCGGCCCAGACATAGGATTTCAGCCGCAGCGCCTGCCTGGTATCGGCAAGGTCCACCGGCGCGCGGTCACACCCCTGAATGCCGGTAATCTCAACCTTGGCCACCGGCGGCGCATCCCCGCGCCATTCAGGCACGATCCGCATGGGTGATCCTACTGGCCCTGCGGTGGTCCCGCCAAGGTCAAAGAAGAACCGCTCCATCATCGTGTTCACGCCCGCGCTGGCGCCCAGTTCGTTCAGTTCGAACCGAGGCCCCACCCGCCCCGACAGCCACAGCAGCGCCGCCATGATCGAGGCTGAACGCCCCGCCTCGTTGGTCTGCGGCGGGCCGTCCAGCCATGGCAGCAGCGCATCGTCATGGTCGCGCGTTACCGCCAGAACCAGCGCATCGACCCTATCCTGATCGGCAATTTCACCGCGATAGACAGGGGCCAGCCGATCATCCTTGCCGGTCAGCACAAGATTGTGATGCCCGCCCGCCAAGCGCAGCGGCAGCGCGTCTTCCAGCGGTTTTCCCGGCCAACCTGCGATTCGCCGCCCCACCTGTGTTGACCCGTCCAGAAGCGCCAGTTGCCCCCGCACCACCTGCCCGGTGTGGGGTGCACCGTTGTTCGCGGCATGGTCTGCCTGCCAATGGATCGCTTTTGCGACCTCTTCGATCTCCATGATCGGGTTCATTCGGTTGCCCTTTTCGCGCCGCTACCATATGGGCGGCGGGTTATGTCTAGCCCCACGCCACTCGTATTCGCCCTGCCCAAGGGCCGCATCCTTGATGAGGCGCTGCCCTTGCTTGCCAAGGCCGGGATCGTGCCCGATGCCGATTTCTTCGACAAGGCCTCGCGCGCGCTGTCCTTCGCCACCAACCGCGAAGACGTGAAAATCATTCGCGTCCGCGCGTTTGACGTGGCGACCTTCGTGGCCCACGGCGCGGCCCATGCGGGCATTGTCGGGTCCGATGTGATCGACGAATTCGACTATGCCGATCTTTATGCCCCGGTCGATCTCGACATTGGCCACTGCCGCCTGTCGGTGGCAGAACCTGTCAGCATGGTCGAATCGGGCGCCAATGCGCGCGAAAGCCACGCCCGCGTGGCCACCAAATATCCCAACCTTACCCGCCGCCACTTTGAAAAGCTGGGCGTGCAGGCCGAAGTGGTGAAGCTGAACGGCGCGATGGAACTGGCCCCGTCGCTGGGCCTTGCCAGCCGCATCGTCGATCTTGTGTCCACCGGTCGCACGCTGAAGGAAAACGGTCTGGTCGAAACCAGCCAGATCCTGCCGGTGTCCGCGCGGCTGATCGTCAACCGCGCGGCATTGAAGACCGATAGCGCCCGCCTTGGCGCGCTGGTCGATGCGTTCCGCGCCATGGTTGCAGAACGAAAGGCCGCCTGATGCAGCGCCTGAAATCCAGCGACGCCGATTTTGCCCGCGCCTTTGCCCGTCTGGTCAAGGACCGGCGCGAAAGCGATGAGAACGTCGCGCGCGATGTCCACACCATCATCGAGGACGTGCGCCTGAACGGCGATGCCGCGCTGGCCGAATATACCGAAAAGTTCGACGGCCACCTGCCCGCCGATGACGACTGGCGGATTGGGGCCGATGCCTGCCGCGAAGCGTTCGACGCCTTGCAGCCCGACCTGCGCGCCGCGCTGGAACTGGCCGCACAGCGCATCCGCGATTACCATGTGTCGCAACTGCCCGAAGACCGCGATTATACCGATGCCACCGGCATGCGCCTTGGCGCGCGCTGGCGGGCGGTGGATGGCGCGGGGCTGTATGTGCCCGGTGGCCGCGCGGCCTATCCGTCATCGCTGCTGATGAACGCCATTCCGGCCAAGGTTGCCGGCGTTGAACGGCTTGTCGTCGTCACGCCCACGCCCAAAGGCGTGGTCAACCCGCTGGTCCTTGCCGCCGCGCACCTTGCTGGCGCGGACGAGGTGTGGCGCGTCGGCGGGGCGCAGGCCGTGGCCGCGCTGGCCTATGGTACCGCGCGGATCAAGCCGGTGGACGTCATCACTGGTCCCGGCAACGCCTGGGTGGCCGAAGCCAAGCGCCAGCTTTTTGGCGTGGTGGGCATCGACATGGTGGCTGGCCCTTCGGAAATCCTCGTGATTGCCGATGCCAACAACGATCCACAATGGATCGCGGCCGACCTGCTCAGCCAGGCCGAACATGATCCGGTCGCGCAGTCGATCCTGATTACCGATGATGCCGCCTTTGCCGATCAGGTTGCCGATATGGTCGGCGTCGAAATCGCCATGCTGCCCACGGCCAAGGTCGCCAAGGCAAGCTGGGAGGCGCACGGCGTTATCATCGTGGTGGATTCGCTGGACGAAGCGCCTGCGCTTGCCAATGCGCTGGCCGCCGAACACGTTGAAATCGCCACCGACAATCCTGAGGTTCTGTTTGACCGTATCCGCCACGCCGGATCGGTCTTCCTTGGCCGCATGACCCCCGAAGCGGTCGGCGATTATGTCGCCGGTCCCAACCACGTCCTGCCCACGGGCCGCCGCGCGCGGTTCTCGTCAGGCCTCTCCGTTCTGGATTTCATGAAACGCACCAGCTTCATCGCGGCCAACGACGCCAGCCTCGCTGCCGTCGGCCCCGCCGCCATCGCCCTTGCCGAGGCTGAAGGCCTTGCCGCCCACGCCCGATCGATCGAACTGAGGCTTGGCATATGACCCAGATTTCAGGAAAGGCGCGCGCCGCCGCCCGTCTCGCCGCCGTGCAGGCGCTTTACCAGATCGACATGGAAGGCACCGAACTGCGCTTCCTGCTCGACGAATTCCACCAGCACCGTCTGGGCGCGGAAATCGAGGATGTCGAATATCTGAAGGCCGATGTCGCCTTTTTCGACGACGTGGTGAAGGGCGTCGATGCCCGCCGTGACGAGATTGACGACATGCTCTCGGCCAAGCTGGCCAAAGGCTGGGCGCTGCCCCGGCTGGACAAGACCATGCTGCAGATCCTGCGCGCGGGCACGTATGAACTGATGGCGCGCAAGGACGTGAACGTCGGCACCGCCATCACCGAATACGTCGATGTGGCCCACGCGTTTTTCGAAGACCGTGAAGCCAAGTTCGTCAACGGCATTCTGGACGCCGTGGCGAAGGACGTTCGGTAAAAATATCCTCCCCGTCTTTGCGAAGCACAGATGGGGAGGGGGACCGCCAGCGAAGCTGGTGGTGGAGGGGTAATCAGCCCCTC
>JBJOPJ010000168.1:0-3986 GCA_046050825.1 Pseudomonadota bacterium | reverse complement strand
GCCAGCGGCAAGAGCGATTGCGCGGTGCGGCTGGCGCTGGCGCTTGGCCGGCAAGGCCGGGCCGCAACCGTCATCAACGCCGATAGCGCGCAGGTCTATGCCGATTTGTCCGTTCTGTCCGCCCGCCCCGACCAAGCCGACATGCACGGCGTACCGCACCGTCTGTTTGGCGAATGGGACGGGGCCGAAGCCTGTTCCGCGGCCGATTGGGCGCGGCGCGCGGCCAGCGTAATCGCCGATGTTCACGCCGCCGGCGGCGTGCCGATTCTGGTTGGCGGAACCGGGCTGTACTTGCGCACGCTGCTGGACGGGATCGCGCCGGTGCCGCCGATCGACCCCGCCGTGCGCGAAGCCGTACGCGCCCTGCCCACAGCCGAGGCTTATGCCGCGCTGCAGCTGGAAGATCCCAGCCGCGCCGCGGCCCTTGCCCCGGCCGATGCCGCACGGATTGCCCGCGCGCTGGAAGTCGTGCGGTCAACCGGCCAGCCGCTGGCAGCATGGCAGGCGCAGCGCAGTGGCGGGATCGGCGCGGCGAACAGCCTGCACCCGGCGATCCTGCTGCCCGATCGCGCCACGCTCTATGCGCGCTGCGATGTGCGCTTTGCCAACATGCTGGAACAGGGCGCGATTCCCGAAGTGGAGGCGCTGCTGGCGCGCGGGCTGGACCCTGCATTGCCGGTTATGCGGGCGATCGGCGTGCCGGAAATCGCCGCCTTTCTGCGCGGTGACATCACGCTGGAAGCCGCCGAAACCCAAGCCGCGCAAGCCACGCGCAACTATGCCAAACGGCAATATACATGGTTCCGCCGCCAGCCCCCGGAAGACTGGCCGCGAGCTGAGAATGATATTTTCGATGAAGGCGCCATATTCGCAACTTTATTACGCACTTCACGCTTGACATGATATTTCCTGTCCCTTAGAGCCGGCTCAACACCTGCCCCGGCAGGTCTTAAGCGAGTTGGAGAGGAGACCCGGTGCAGGCAACTGTGCCGGGTCCGTCCTTTAAGGGGGTCTGATGGTTTTGGTGGCCCCCAGTTTTAGCGACCAGCGGTTTTGGATGACCAAACGGTTTTGATGAAAGGTCGATGACGTGAGCGAGGAGCGCAGCGGCGCAAGCATTCTGGTCGAAAGCCTGGTCAAGCAGGGGGTCGAATTCGTGTTCGGCTATCCCGGCGGCGCCGTGCTGCCGATCTACGACGCGCTGTTCGGCGATGCCCGCATCCGTCACATCCTGGTCCGCCACGAAGCCGGCGCGGCCCATGCCGCCGAAGGCTATGCCCGATCCACCGGCAAGCCCGGCGTGGTGCTGGTCACCTCTGGCCCCGGCGCTACCAATGCGGTTACCGGCATCGCCGATGCGTTTATGGATTCGATCCCGCTGGTGGTCATCACCGGGCAGGTTCCGACCAGCCTGATCGGCTCTGACGCGTTTCAGGAAGCCGATACGATCGGCATCACCCGCCACTGCACCAAGCACAACTATCTGGTGAAAGACCCTGCCGATCTGGCCGGGATCGTGGAAGAAGCCTTCCGCATCGCCACCACGGGCCGCCCCGGCCCGGTCGTGATCGACATTCCCAAGGACGTGCAGATCGCCCCGGCCACGTGGACCGGCGCCGCTCCCCAGCGCGAAAGCCGCTATGCCCCGCAAACGCGCGGCAGCGATCAGGATATCGCCCGCGCCACCGAATTGCTGGCCAATGCCAAGGCGCCAGTGTTCTATACGGGCGGCGGGGTGATCAATTCCGGACCGCGCGCCACCGAATTGCTGCGCCAGCTGCAAACGCTGACCGGCGCCCCCACCACATCGACGCTGATGGGCCTGGGCGCTTTCCCCGCCAACCACCCCGACTGGCTGGGCATGCTGGGGATGCACGGCACTTACGAAGCCAACATGGCGATGAATCAGGCCGATCTGATCGTGGCGATCGGCGCGCGCTTTGATGACCGGGTAACCGGCCGGCTGGATGCCTTTGCGCCCAATTCGATCAAGATCCACATCGACATCGATCGCAGCTCGATCAACAAGACCGTGCCGGTGGATCTGCCGATCATCGGCGATTGCGCGCAAGTGCTGGAACAGATGATCGCCGCGTGGGGCAATCGCCAGGGCCAGGACCTGACCGAATGGAAAGCCCGGATCACCGGCTGGCGCGCGCGCGACAGCTTGGCGTTCCCGGAAAACAAGGCGGCGATCATGCCGCAGCGCGCGGTTGAACGGCTGTTTGCGCTGACCAAGCATCTGGACCCGGTGATCGCCACCGAAGTGGGCCAGCACCAGATGTGGGCGGCGCAGTACTTCCATTTCTTCGGCCCGAACAAGTGGCTCACTTCGGGCGGGCTTGGCACGATGGGTTATGGCCTGCCCGCAGCAATCGGCGCGCAACTGGGCAACCCGGATAGCCTGGTGATCGACATCGCCGGCGATGCTTCGATCCAGATGAACATTCAGGAACTGGGCACGGCCACGCAATACCGCCTGCCGGTGAAAGTCTTCATCCTCAACAACGAATGGATGGGGATGGTCCGCCAGTGGCAGGAACTGACTTACGAAAGCCGCTATTCGCAGTCTTATTCCGATAGCCTGCCCGATTTCGTGAAACTGGCCGAAGCTTATGGCTGGAAGGGCATCCGCATCGAAAGCGAAGCCGATCTGGACGCCGGCATTCAGGCGATGATCGATCATGATGGCCCGGTGATCGTCGATTGCCTGGTGGCCAAGGAAGCCAACTGCTTCCCGATGATCCCATCGGGCGCTTCGCACACCGAAATGATCCTCTATGGCGATGCGGTGGCCGGCACGATGGATGATGCCGCCAAGGCATTGGTGTAAGGGGGCCGCGATGATGAAGATCAAGCAAGCAGAGTCGGAACGCCACGTCCTGACTATCACGGTCGATAACGAGGCCGGGATTCTGGCCAAGATCGCCGGGCTGTTCACCGCGCGCGGCTATAACATCGACAGCCTGACCGTGGCCGACATTACCGAAAACCATTCGGTCAGCCGGATCACCATTGTCACCCACGGGCCGCCCGCGGTGATCGATCAGATTCACGCCCAGCTGGATCGACTGGTGCCGGTTCACAAAGTGACTGACCTGACCGAAATGGGCGCGCACGTGGAACGCGAACTGGCGCTGGTCAAAGTGGCCGGCACCGGCGAAGCGCGGGTCGAAGCCCTGCGCCTGGCCGATGTGTTCCGGGCCAAAGTGGTCGATACCACCACCAGCAGCTTTATTTTCGAGCTGACCGGCACGCCTGACAAGATTGATCGCTTCGTTTCGCTGATGCGCGAACTAGGGCTGGTCGAAGTGGGCCGCACCGGCGTGGTCGGCATGATGCGCGGCGCCCACAGCCTCTGAGATTTACACCACACCACACCAAACCTTGCCCTGCTCCGGCCGGGCCACATTGCAACAGAACGGGACTGACATGAAGGTTTATTACGACGCCGATTGCGACCTCAACCTGGTCACTGGCAAGAAGATCGCCGTCCTCGGCTATGGTTCGCAGGGCCACGCCCACGCGCAGAACCTGCGCGACAGCGGCGTCAAGGACGTGGCGATCGCGCTGCGCCCGGGTTCGGCCAGCGCCAAGAAGGCCGAAGCCGCCGGATTCAAGGTCATGTCGAACAGCGATGCCGCCAAGTGGGCCGACATCCTGATGATCCTCGCGCCGGACGAACATCAGGCCGCGATCTGGGAAAACGACCTTAAGGGCAATATGCGCCCCGGTTCGGCGCTGGCCTTTGCCCACGGCCTGAACATCCACTTCGGCCTGATCGAAGCTCCGGCCGATATCGACGTGATCATGATCGCCCCCAAGGGCCCGGGCCACACCGTGCGCGGCGAATACGTCAAGGGCGGCGGCGTGCCGTGCCTGATCGCGATCCATCAGGACGCATCGGGCAATGCCCATGACGTGGCGCTGGCTTATGCCTCGGGCGTTGGCGGTGGCCGTTCGGGCATCATCGAAACCAACTTCCG
>JBJOPJ010000167.1:0-4003 GCA_046050825.1 Pseudomonadota bacterium | reverse complement strand
GCGCGCAGATTGCCGCGACGACCAACCCGGAACAATACGAAGGCTTCCTTGCCATGGCGGAGAACCCGGAGTTTTCGGCGCATGTTATCGACGCGATCGACCAAGCACCGAACCGCGATGATCTTTCGGGGCAGACCCTGATTGTTGCCGAAGTGGCAAAGCAGCTTGGCATTACCGATCGGGGCAATGACCGTCCTTCGCACCGCGAAATGCTGGGCAGCCCCCGACCGAAGAACCCTGCCGCCGTCTATTGACGCGCAAACCTGTGCAGACCGGTTCGCCGGATGATCCAGCGCGGATCATCCGGCGATACCATTGCCGCCCGCATCAGTGACGGCCTGCCTGCAAGGGCATAGCTTCCGTCTTCGCAAGGCTGGACAAAACAGCCGCGATACCGGGAGATAACGCATGGCAAGCGTCAGCACGGCGAATCCGGGCTTCCCTTTGCTGGACGGCGGGATGCCGCTGCTCGGCCATCTGGCGCAGTTTTTCCGCGATCCTGTTTCGGTGCTGAAACGCGGTTACCGTTCACGCGGGCGGCTGTTTGCGATGAACTTCATGGGCCAGCGGATGAACGTCATGCTGGGGCCGGAACACAACCGCTTCTTCTTTGAAGAAACCGACAAGCTGCTGTCGATCCGCGAATCGATGCCCTTCTTCCTCAAGATGTTCTCGCCAGAGTTCTATTCCTTTGCGCAGATGGACGAATATCTGCGCCAGCGCGCCATCATCATGCCCCGCTTCAAGGCGGCGTCGATGAAGCAATATGTGCCGGTAATGGTCGAGGAAACGCTGAAGCTGGTCGATCAGCTTGGCGATTCAGGCGAATTTGACCTTATCCCGACGCTTGGCCCGGTGGTGATGGACATTGCCGCGCACAGCTTCATGGGACGGGAGTTCCACGAAAAGCTGGGCCACGAATTCTTCGACCTGTTTCGCGATTTTTCCGGCGGCATGGAATTTGTCCTGCCGCTGTGGCTGCCGACGCCAAAGATGGTGCGTTCGCAGCGCGCCAAGAAAAAGCTTCACGCCATCCTGCAATCGTGGATCGACAAGCGCCGCAGTGCCCCGATGGACCCGCCGGACTTTTTCCAGACGATGATCGGCACCGCATACCCGGACGGGCGACTCGTGCCGGACGAGATCATCCGCCACCTGATCCTGCTGCTGGTCTGGGCGGGGCACGAAACCACTGCAGGGCAAGTAAGCTGGGCGCTGGCCGATCTGTTGCAGAACCCCGGATATCAGAATGTGATCCGTGACGAAGTTGCCGTAATGCTGGGCGGCGGCAACGGCGCGGCCATGGGCTGGGAACAGGCTGTCGGGATGGAAAAGATGGACCTTGCCCTGCGCGAGACAGAGCGGTTGCATCCCGTCGCCTATATGCTCAGCCGCAAGGCCACAGCCGATATCGAACGGGACGGCTATGTCATTCGCAAGGGCGAATTTGTCCTGCTCGCCCCTTCGGTCAGCCATCGCATGGAAGAAAACTTCCGCAATGCCGATGCCTATAACCCAGAACGCTTCAATCCTGCCAATCCCGACGCGCAGATCGAAAGCAATTCGTTGATCGGCTTTGGCGGCGGGGTCCATCGCTGTGCCGGGGTCAACTTTGCCCGCATGGAAATGAAGGTGCTGCTGGCGATCCTTTTGCAGAACTTCGACATGGAACTGATCGACGAAGTGCGCCCGGTTGCCGGTGCGTCAACCTACTGGCCCGCCCAGCCCTGCCGTGTGCGCTATCGGCGGCGCAAGCTGGACGGAGCAGCGCCAGTAGCGACGGCTGCCACCTTGGCAAAGGCCGCAGGCTGTCCGGCGCACGGTTGAAGGACGGGGCATGGCCAAAGTCACTTTCATTCAACCCGACGGGACAGCGCGCACCTGCGTCAACTTTGAAGGCATGACCCTGATGCAACTGGCGGTCGGCAATCTGGTCGACGGCATCGACGCCTTGTGTGGCGGCATGATGCAATGCGCCACCTGCCACTGCTATGTCGCGCCCGAATGGCTTGACCGCACCGGCCCGGCGCGCCCTGACGAACGCGCCATGCTGGAAGCGATTGACGGGGTGGAGATCCGGCCCAACAGCCGCCTGTCGTGTCAGATCCAGTTGGGCGAAGAACTGGATGGACTGGTGGTGAACATACCGCCCGATCAACCGGGCATATAAACGCCAGAAACCGCTGCCCGGGCACCCCTCATTTTTCGCATCCAGTTGACATGGCAATTTACCTACAACAGAATGCGTAAAATTCTGCCATCACGAAACCGAATCAATCGCAAGGTGGCGGGCGTTCGAGAGGAATCGCGCAACCATGAAAGATCCCCTGCCCGCCGCGCAGCTTGCGCAGGCGCTGGATTTTAGCGGTAGGACCGTGCTGGTCACCGGCGGCGGCACCGGCATAGGCCGCGCCATTGCCGAAGCCTTTGCCGGTGCGGGCGCGCGGGTCGTCATAGCCGAGATTGACGCCGCCAATGCCGAAAGCGTCGAACAGGCCATCCCGTCGGCGCGGGTGATCCGCTGTGATGTGCGGCAGCGCGGCGTTGCGCAGATGCTGGCCGAACGCATTGCCGCCGATACCGGCAGGCTGGACGTGCTGGTCAACAACGTCGGCCATTTCGTCCATGCCCGGCCATTTGCGCTGCTGTCGGACGATGAGACGGACGAAATTCTCGACACCAATCTTGGCCAGTTGCTGCGCATGACCCGCGCCATGCTGCCCCTGTTGCGCAAAGCCGCGCCGCATACCCATGGCGGCGCATCCATCATCAACGTCACCTCGATCGAGGCGCATCGCGGCATCCCCTATTGCAGCGTCTATGCCGCCGCCAAATGGGGGGTGACCGGCCTGACCAAGAGCCTCGCGCTGGAACTGGGGCCGGAAGGCATCCGCATCAACGACATTGCGCCAGAAACGACGGACACCCCGCAAGTCGCGCTGGATTACATGATCCCGCCGCAGAACCGGGCGCACGAGGAACGCTGGATTCCGCTGGGGCGGTTCGGCCAGCCTGCCGACTGTGCGGGCGCGGCGCTGTATCTTGCCAGCCCGCTGGCCGCATGGGTAACCGGCACCGCGCTTCATGTTGATGGCGGGGCGCTGGCGGCGGCAGGGTGGTATCGCACCCCGCAGGGCGAATGGACCAATGTGCCGCTGATTTCCGGCAATGGCCTCGTCATTCCAGGCACCATTCCGGGCACCATTCCCGGTATGGCTGCGGCTGAGAGCGCAGCGTGAGCGACGCCGCCGCCCTGCGCCGCACCGCCGAGCTTTACGCGCTGGGCGCTGACAGGCGCGACAAGGCCCTGTGGCGCACTGTGCTGGCGGAAGATGTCGAGATTGTCGGCCCCGGCTTCACCATCACCGGGCTGGAAGCCAACCTTGGTTCCATCGATTACCTGTCCCACGCCTTCACGGCGACGCGCCACCTGATCCACGATCAGGACGTGGTGATAGCTGGCGATCAGGCGTCGGGCGAAACGCGCTGCACCGCCGAACATCGCATGACCGGCCCTGACGGCGGCGGTCTGCTGCTGGTCTGGGCCATCCGATATCAGGACCGCTGGCACCGCGATGGTGCCGACTGGAAGTTCACCCGCCGCGAACTGATTGTCGACTGGGAAGAACGGCGCCCGCTGGCGGTTCCACAATACTAAGGGAGATTGCGATGAAAGTTCTTGTCGTCGGTGGAACCGGCGCGCTGGGTGGCCATGCCGCGCTGCATCTGGCCGCACAAGGCCATGACGTGACCATTACCGGGCGCGGCGAAGGCGCACCGGCAGGCACGGCACTGACCAGTCTTGGATACTTGCGCGGTGATTACGTCGCGGGCGATTTTACCGCCGACAGGCTGAAAGGCTTTGACTGGGTGGTGTTTGCCGCCGGGAACGATCCGCGCCATGTGCCGCAGGGCGAAGACTTTGCCGCGTGGCTGCACAAGGCAAACCATGTTGCCCTGCCCGCCTTCTTTGCCGCCGCACGCGAAGCCGGCGTGGCCCGCG
>JBJOPJ010000166.1:0-4068 GCA_046050825.1 Pseudomonadota bacterium | reverse complement strand
CCTGCCGCTATCAGCCGTTCGATATCGGCACGGATCCCGCGGTTGAGTTCGTGCCCCTGCCCGGTTGAAAGTTCCAACCCGCGCAGCATCACGATCGCCCGCTTGCGTTCGGCCAGCGCGAAATCGACCGCAACCCGCATCCCGCCGGACAGCCGCGCCACGGGATCATCAACGCCCGCGTTTGCCTTGCTGACCCGTTCTTCCAGTTGCGCGCGCAAGGCCGCGCTGATCGCGTTGGCAAACCCCGGCTTATCGGTGAAGTGGTTGAAAAAGCTGCCCTTGGCTACCCCAGCGCGGGCGACCACTTCGTCAATCGCAATTGCATCGATCGGCCGTTCCGCCAGCAACTCGAAACCCGCCGCTAGCAAAGCCGCGCGGGTCCGCGCAGCACGCGGGCTGGGCTGGGTAGGATGACTGGGCATGGCAAGATCGCCGGGCATGATGCCGGGATACATCACTTGACTGTTCGGTCAACAGGGATAACTTGACCAAACAGTCAAATGCGAATCACGAAATTCGCAAGGCGGGAGAGAGTTGGTGGGCGTGATCCGGATCGAAGATATCGCATATGTGCGCTATGCGGCGCCCGATCTGGATGAAATGCGCCGGTTCCTGACCGATTTCGGGCTTACCTGCTACGACGATGGCGGGCGGCTCTATGCGCGGGGCACCGATGGGCGGCCCTTTGTCCATGTTACCGAACCGGGCAAAGCGGGCTTTCGGGCACTGGGCCTGCGGGCCGAAACCATTGCCGACCTTGCGGCGCTGGCGGCGCACGATGGCGTTGCGGTGGAAGACCTGTCCGAACCAGGGGGCGGCAAGATCGTGCGACTGACCGATCCCGATGGCTTCCAGATCGAAGTGGTGGCCGGACAGGCTTGCGCAGACGGCGTCCTGCCGTTTGCCGACCTGCCACGCAACACCGCCGCCGCACGCACCCGCTTGCGCCAGCTGGTGCGACTTTCCCCAGCCCCAGCCCATGTGCGCCGGATTGGCCATGCCGTGCTCAACGTATCGGATTTTCGCACGTCCGAACGCTGGTACAAAGACCGCTTCGGTTTCCTCACCTCGGACGAAGTCGAAGCCGCACAGGGCGTGCCGCTGGGCGCCTTCATGCGGTGTGACAGGGGCGACCGGCCATCCGACCACCACACCTTGTTCCTGGCCCAACTGCCGCAGAAGCTCGACATCCTTCACGCCGCGTTCGAAGTTGCCAACCTTGATGACCTGATGCTGGGGCATCAGCACCTCAAAGGTGCAAAACGCACCCCGGCGTGGGGCGTGGGCCGTCACATCATGGGCAGCCAGATCTTCGACTACTGGAAAGACCCGTGGGGCAACGAACTGGAACACTGGACCGATGGCGATCTGCTGACCGCCGCCGACCCACCCCAGATCATGCCGATGAGCGCACTGCTGGGCGTGCAATGGGGCAGCCCGCATCCAATGTTCGCCGGCAAGGCAGCGCCGCCACCCGGCCTGATCGCCTTTTTCACCGCGCTTAACCTGCGCCTCAAGCGGCTGTTTCGCCGCCAGCCCAAGGGAACCCCCGCATGAAACTCGCCACTTACAATGCCGATGGCCAGACCCGCACCGGGATCGTGGTGGACGACCATCTGATCGACACCGGCATCCCCGGCACGATGATCGACCTGATCGCCCGCTGGGACGAAGTAAAGCCACAGCTGGAAGCCAAGGCGGTGGCCGGTGGCGGGGTGCCGCTGGCTTCGGTCAAGCTCTGCGCCCCGGTGCAGCGCCCCGGCAAGATCTTTGCGATCGGCCTCAACTATGCCGATCACATCGCGGAATCGAACATGGGCACGCCCGAACGGCAGGTCTGGTTCACCAAGGCCCAGACCAGCGTGAACGGCCCGTTCGATCCGATCCTGATCGCACGCGGCACGATGACCAACGATTACGAAGCCGAACTGGTGGCCGTGATCGGCAAGCGCGCCAAGCACGTCAGCGCCGAGGACGCCGCGGATCATGTGTTCGGCTATTGCGTGGGCAACGACGCCACCGAACGCATGACCCAGCACGCCACGCCGCAATGGTCACTAGGCAAGAGCTTCGACACCCACGCCCCGATGGGGCCGTGGCTGACCACGGCGGACGAAATCGGCGATCCGCACCGGTTGGGGATTCGCTGTTTCGTGAACGGCGAACAGCGGCAGAATTCAAATACCGCACACCTGGTCTTCAACTTGTGGCAGCAGATCGAGCACCTCTCGGCGGCGATGACGCTGGAACCGGGCGACGTAATTTTCACCGGCACGCCTGGCGGCATCGGCGCGGCGATGGACCCGCGCCGCTTCCTGCAACCGGGCGACGTGGTGCGGATCGAGATCGACGAATTGGGCCATATCGAAGGCAACATGCAGGCGGAGGCATAAGCCATGAGCGCAGCGGAGGATTTCGATTGCGACGTGCTGATCGCCGGGGGTGGCCCGACCGGGGTCACGTTGGCGCTGCTGCTGGCTAAGCGCGGGGTAACGGTGATCGTGGCGGAAAAGGAAGCGGACATCTATCCGCTGCCACGCGCCGCGCACCTTGATCACGAAGCGATCCGCATCCTGCAGGAAGCGGGCGTGGCCAATCGCGTGATCGCGGCCAGCCGCTCAACCGCGCGCTACGATTTCCTGAACGCCGCCGGCGATGTCTTGCTGCGCTTCGAAGGCAACGACCGAATTGCACCGGGGGGATGGCCCAGCAGCAACATGATCCACCAGCCCAGCGTCGAAGCGGCGCTGCGCACGGAACTGGCCCGGCACGATGCCGCCACGCTCCATTCGTGCTGGGAGGTGTTGTCATTCGTGGATGATGGCGCGGGGGTGACCGTGCAGATCGCCGCGCCTCACGGCGAACGCACGGTGCGCGCGCGCTATCTGGTTGGAGCGGATGGCGCGCGCAGCCCGGTACGGGAAGCCTGCGGCATCGCATTCGAAGACCTGGGGTTCGAGGAACCGTGGTTGGTGGTCGATACTATCGTCCACGATTTCGACCGGCTGCCCACGGCCAACCTCCAGATCTGCAACCCCGAACGCCCGACCACGTGCGTGCTGATGGGTGAAGGGCGGCACCGCTGGGAGTTCATGATCCGCCCCGGCGAAGATCCCGACATGATCAGCACCGAGGCTTCGATCGAGGCCCTGCTCGAACCGTGGAATGTCCAGGGCGCGATCAGCCTTGAACGCAAGGCAGTTTACACCTTCCGCGCCCGGATAGCGCAGGCATGGCGCAAGGGCCGCATCCTGCTGGCGGGCGATGCCGCGCACCAGACGCCGCCATTCGCCGGCCAAGGGATGTGTTCGGGCCTCCGCGACGCCGCCAACCTAGCTTGGAAACTGGCAGCGGTAACGCGCGGCCAAGCCAACGATGCGCTGCTCGACAGTTATCAACCCGAACGCGCACCCAACTTGCGCGCCACGATCGAGATGGCGATCATGATGGGCCGCACTGTTTGCATCACCGATCCGGCCGCCGCCGCGATGCGCGATGCACAAATGCTAGCCGCCCGGGCTGCCGGTCAATCACCCGATGGCGCGCTGGAATACCCGCCGATCGACAGCGGGGTAATTCTGGCCGGCAGCCCCGCCGCTGGGCGCTATTTCCCGCAGCCAGTCGGCAGCGCTGGCCAGCGGCTTGATGAGGTGCTGGGCATTGGCCACTGGCTGCTAACCCGCGCCGAACTTGACCGCACAGAACGTGACTGGGCCGAACTGGCCCCCTTCCGCGCAGCTCTGGAGCAGTGGTTCGACCAGGCTGGCACTGCCGCTGTACTGGTCCGTCCGGATCGCTATGTGTTCGGAACTGGCGAACCTGCGCTGCTGGCAGAACGCTGGAGCGCGCTGACCTGTTAGTGAAAATCGCGTGAGCGGGGCACGATCCCCGCGTTGCGAGGGTGCCCGCCAGCCCGGGGGTGTTGAGGTTCGCGCACTTCATCGCCGCGGGTGCGGTCAGTCTAATCGCTACAAGCCTCCGTTGGGCCCAGCTTGAGCCAAAAACACAATCTGTCAGGCGGCAAGCGACTGCCACTCGGTCGGGGCGGCCGCGCGACGGAGCTTGTAA
>JBJOPJ010000165.1:0-4077 GCA_046050825.1 Pseudomonadota bacterium | reverse complement strand
CCATTGACCCGCTGCTGGAACGCCGCCGCCTGCGCGCGGGGATTATAGAACTGGCGATACCAGACCCGCACCTTGTCGAACGGACCATCGCCGCGCACCATCATCGGATTGATGCACGGCCGCTTGTTGCTCCAGATTTCGAAATCCTGCGCGAACGCATCGACGCCGGCATCTTCATAAGCCCGGGCCAGAGCGCGATCGTCATCGTTCGGGGCCGCATTGGCGACCTTCACCAGCAAACCGTACCACACCTTGACCACGCCATCGTCGATCGGCGTGTGGGCAATCAGCATCAACGACGGATTGGCCCCGACCATCTCAGACTGCAGAATACCCGGGCCCGTGTACCACGTATCGTTGGTCATCGGCTCGCCACCTTCGGCAGCCAGCGTCTTGTGCCCCGCCGAGAGGATCTGGCGGCAGACGTGGTCGGAAAACTCGTTTTCGAACGAGGCAATGTCGATCGACCCATGCACCGGTTCAAGGTGGGCCTTATCGGCCATATTATCGACCACTTCCTGCGGGTGGCAGACCAGTTCTCCCAATTCGCGCACGTCCCAGTTCACCCAGTGCGGTGCATCATACGGCGCGAAGGCCGGCAATTCGTAGTCCGGCTCCAGCCCTTCAGGATCGTACCACGTCCACAGGCAACCGGCCCGCTCGATCACCTTCCAGCTTTTCAGACAGGCAGCCTTGGGCACAGGGGCCGGCGAATACGGGATCTGGTTGCACTTGCCGTCAGGGCCAAAGCGCCAGCCGTGGTAGGGGCAACGAATATTGTCGCCCTCGACATGTTCGGCATCCTTGACCACGTACGAGGTCGTATTGCGGGCAAGGTGCGTTCCCATGTGCGGGCAATACGCTTCGACCATAAAGGCCTTGCCGCTCTGCCCGCCGCGATAGATCACCATGTCCTGGCCGAAATAGCGCACAGCGATGGGCGTCGTGCCGATTTCACCAGAGCGGGCGATCATGAACCAGCCGCGCGGATAGGTGAACTCGCCAAGCCCATAATCTGCGGTCGTAGCCATATATTCTCCCCAACGTCTTGTTGGGGCCTAATAGCGCAAAGCGCAGTTGATGCGCAACAGATTTGCGTGATTGTTGCGGAAGTTCGCGCTTACAGCAATCTATGCGTAACTATTAATGGCCTAAATTACGCATTTCAGCCTTATTCAGCTTCCCCGTCCGCCACCGCCGCGTCAACCTCGGTAATCCGCACGACTCGCGCGTTGTATTTCAAGGTCTTCACCGCGATCGATGTTTCGACGTGATGCACCCCGGGGATCGCAAGAATCTGATTAGAAGCCACTTCATGCAAAGTGTCGAGCGTATTGAACAGGCAGATCGCCAGAACGTTGAACCGCCCCATGGTAATCATCACCGCGTTGACCGACGGCAGTTCAGCGATCCGCCGGCCGACTTCCCGCACATCGCCAAAATCGGCTTGGACGCCAATGAACGCCATGCGCGCTGAATCCGCCAGCCCGAAACTGGTGATCGCGGTGAACGAGATCAGCCCTTCCTGCTGCAGGCGCTTGATCCGGCCACGCACCGTGCCTTCGGTAACCCCGAGATCGACCGCGATCTTGCGATTGGAAACCCGCGCATCGCGGGCCAGAACTTCGATCAGCTGGCGATCGAGATCGTCGAGTTGCGGCGTGATCATGCATCCCCCCGGGCGTCGATCGGCGCGACGTCAAACTTGTACTTGATCACATCGACGGCAATCGCCGGCACCATCGAGCGGATCCCGCGAACCTTGGAAAACTTTTCCAGCAAGATGTCGGCCAGGTCATCGAAATCGCGCAGCACCACCAGCATGTCGATGTCGTAACGGCCGGTCACCAGATGCGCGGCGAACACTTCGGGGAATGCCGTCAGCTCATCCGCAACTTCCGCAGCCGGGCGCCCGTCGACCTCGATCGCCACTTCCATCAGCACGTTGTAGCCATGGGCCGAGAAATCCGAAACCGCCACGACCCGCAGCTTGTCGGCTTCCTCCATCCGGCGGATGCGGGCTGATACGGTGGCCGCAGTCAGTCCCAGCATATTGGCGATCTGCTGGTTGGTTGCCCGACCATTGATCCGCAACTGCTCAACAATCGCGCGGTCAATATCGTCGATCGAAAAATCTTCGCTCATGCCCCGGCAAAACCCCCAATTGCCCGCCGCGTCAACACTTCGGCGGGCCTAGCCACAATCAATCCACCATTGCGAACCCGCACGCCCATCAAAAGCCGCGCAGTTCGCGCCCCAGCATGGTGGCGCTGAATGGCATCACCTTGCGCCGTTCCACCCAGACCACTTCCAGCTGACGCTCGGCAAATTTCCAGCGCCCGTCCTCGATGGCATACCGATTGTGATAGCGCATGGCAAAGTCCAGCAGGGTCTTTTCCGATGCCCCACCTTCAGCATCGCCGCTATCCGGCAGGATGTGACTGGCAAGACCCGTGGTAAGGCCCGTAACCGTGCCATCGGCGGCGATGTCGAACGTCTGATTAAACACGTTGTGCTGGGTCCGCGCAAAACTGGCGCGGACCTCATCGATCATCACGGCACAGCCCCCGGCGCCGGTATAGCGCGCATCGGCCTGCCCCACCCCGCGCAGCACGCCATCGGCAGTGAACACCGAGGCCAGCATGGCGCAATCCAGCGTATCCACCGCCAACCCATAGCGAAACGCCAGGTCGTGCAGCTCTTGCGGCGCGGTGTAAGGCTGCGCCCCCATCAGTCGCGCTTGATGAGGCCGCCGTTGACGTGCCAGACCTGCCCGTTGACCCACTGGCCATCGTCCGAAGCCAGAAACGCCACGGCTGCAGCGATGTCTTCCGGCTTCCCCAGCCGGGTATGCGGCACGGTCTTGAGGGTGGCTTCGACGTATTCCGGCGTCAGGTGCTGGGCTACCGCTTCGGTCATCACCACGCCGGGGCTGATCCCATTGGCGCGAATGCCCTGCTTGCCATACTTCGCCGCCACGTGGCGAACCAGCGCGTGAATCGCGTTCTTGGTCATCGGATAGGCCACTTGGAACGGGTTGCCGCCGGTTGCCGCGCCAGACGAAGTGTAGATCATCGCCCCGCCGCCACGTTCCAGCATCGCGGGCAGCGCGGCCTGCGTGGCGAACATGTGGCTCTTGGTGTTGATCGCAAACGAACGGTCGAGCACTTCCTCGGTGCAGTGCAGGGCATCGATATCGCCCTCAGTCCCACCGGCAAGGTTGGAGTGATAGAAGTCCAGCGCACCAAATTCGTCGAGCGCGGCCTGAACGATTGCCTGCTGCGAAGCGGCCTTGGTGCCATCAAGATGCACGCCGATCGCCTTGCCCCCGGCAGCGCGGATCGCATCCGCGGTTTCGATGGCCCATGCTTCGGTGATGTCGCCAATCACCACAGCTGCGCCCTCTTCGGCCAAGCGCCGCGCCGTGGCCGCACCGATCCCGCGGCCGCCGCCAGCCACCACGCCCACCTTGCCCTGCAATCCGCGCATCACTCACTCCATTCAAATTTTGCGTTATATTTGCCGATATTTTATACGCAAATAGCTGTCAAAACCTATTTTGATATTGCCAATTGCGGAATTAGGACAACATATAGCACCAAACCAGACAGGAGAATATGCGTGGCAGGCAGGCTTTCCGGGCGCACTGCGCTGGTTACTGGCGCTGGCGATGGGATTGGCAAAGGGATCGCCCGGCGCTTTGCAGCAGAAGGCGCAGCCCTGATCATCGCCGAATTCGATTCCGCCAGTGGCGCAGCCTGTGCGGCGGAGATCGCCGCGCTGGGCGGTACGGCGCGGTTCATCCCGGTCGATGTGACCGACAAAGCCAGCGTCGGCGCGCTGATGGACACCGCAGGCCCCGTCGATATTCTCGTCAATAATGCCTGGCGCGGCAGCGGCGTGGCCCGTTTTGAGCACAAAACCGACGCGCAATTCGATACCGCATTGCGGATGGGGCCCTACGCCGCGCATTGGACCATGAGCGCAGTTCTTCCCCATATGCACAGCCAAGGCTGGGGCCGGATCATCAACATGGCTTCGCTGAACGGGGTCAACGCGCACATGGGCAGCGCCGAT
>JBJOPJ010000164.1:0-4237 GCA_046050825.1 Pseudomonadota bacterium | reverse complement strand
GCCCGAAATCGGTGTTGGTGACCGCGACGTTGACCGTGCGCGGCGATGCTTCTTCGCGCGCACGGGACAGGTTTTCGACCAAGGTGGCGAAATCGATCTTCTCGACCCTGGCATCGTGACGGACCGAGGTTGATGGCTGGGTTTCGGGCGCGGCATTGGCGGAAGGAGCAAAGGCGGAGACGGTGATGTCCTGTGCGGTCCAATCCGTCTGCGCGGGGGCGTCCTGTGCGTCGGCAACCGCAATCCGTTCCGGCGCGTCAGCGGCGGGATCGATGCGGTTGGTCGTGGGAGGGGCTGCGCGGGGGGCGCGCGTTGCGCTGGCCGCCAGCGTGGCTGTGGTGCTGATGGTCGGGCGGGAAGCCTGTTCGGCGTAGGTGTCGTCGCCGGTATCCAGCGGTTGCGCCGGAAGCGGGGTCTGATCCTGTTCGATATCTGCCGTTTGCGCCAGCGCAACCGCAGCGGCGCCGATTGCGGCGGACGGGGCGGGCGCGGATGGCGCGGCCTGTTGCACCGGACGTGGCGAGGTGGGCTGTGGCGCTTTTGCCGGGTCAAAAGTGGTGGTCAGGCGTGACTTTGCAGCTTGCTGCGGCGCGTCAGGTGCCGGGGCCAGCCTTTGCGGCGCGGTGAAGATTGCGGCGATCAGTCCGGCATCCGGCAGGACCAGTTCTGGCAAAACGGCATCGTCAGCGTCTCCATGGGCAAGGCTATCCTCGTCCGCAGGGGTGGCAGTGGCCGCCGTGGCCGGTGTGGAGGGTTGGGTTGAAGACGCGGTGGGTTGCGGCACAAGGGCGGCAAGCGGATTTGCCGGGTCCGGCAGGATTTTGCCGGTCTGTTGCAGGATGGTTGCCGGAATTGCCGGGCCAGTGGCGGCAGGCTGGATGACTTGCGGCGTAACCGTTTGCAGCGCCAGCAGGGCATCAAATGTCAGCGTGGGGGGCGTATCGGCTGTTTCTGCCAGTGTTTCCGGGCTGCCGAACGACTGTCCCGCAGCAGGCAGGACCGCAGCAGGCACGGCCCCAGGCATTATTGCAGGCAGGGAAGCAGCAGCGGGTAGGGGCAGGGCAGAAAGGCTGAACATCGGCAAGGCTCCGTTGCGGGGGCGTTAACCTTGTCTATTCAAGACCCGTGCCAGTTGGCTTCTTGCCGATGACAGGAACCGCAGAAGCGGCGGTTTTCCGTGCGATCAGGCGGGCCTGCGCTTCGGCGCGTTCTTCCACCGCAGCGCGGCGGCGTTCGGCAGCGGCGGCTTCCTGCGCCTTGGTATCGGCCACACGCTGGGCCGTGACGGCATCGGCGCGGGTGCCGTGGGTGATGCGGTCCAAACCGGCGACGAATTGCCGCAACTGGTGCAGGGCATGGGCATCGGGCAAATCCGTCCGCACGGAATAATCAGCCGACATGCGCTCGGTCCGGTCGGCCAGCGCCTGTAACTGCGCCAGCGTGCCTTCGGCCTTGCCCGCTTCGGCCAGTGCGGTGCGCCGGGCAATGTCGCGGATGCGTTCCAGCCGTTTCAGCCGGGCAAGGCGCGCGCGTTCTGCCTTCATGGGCCGATCAACTGAATCAGCGCGGCGGAGGCTTCAGCCATCGGCACGATCTGGCGCTGGGGCTGGCTGATAAAGCCGGACAGGGCATCGTGCATGGTAATCGCACGGTCGAGCTGCGGGTCTGCGCCTGAACGATAGGCGCCCATCAGCACCAGATCGCGGTTGGCTTCATAACTGGCGACCAGTGCGCGGAACGTGCGCGCGGCCTGCTGATGATCGGGCGCGGTGATGTCGTTCATCACACGGCTGAGCGATGCGGCGATATCAATGGCGGGATATTGTCCGCGCTGTGCCAGATCGCGCGACAGGACAATGTGGCCATCAAGGATTGAGCGGGCGGTATCAACCACCGGGTCGTCCTGATTGTCGCCATCGGCCAGCACGGTGTACAGGCCGGTGACCGAACCCCCGCTTTGCGCTGAATTGCCCGCGCGTTCCACCAGCTTGGTGATGGTGGCAAGGGCTGACGGGGGATAGCCGCGTGCAGCACCGGGTTCGCCCAACAGCAGCGCGATTTCGCGGCCTGCGTGGGCAACACGGGTCAGGCTGTCCATGATCAGCAGCACCCGTTTGCCCTGTGCGCGGAAATATTCGGCAAGGGCGGTGGCCATCATCGCGCCCCGAATGCGCAAGTTGGGCGCATGGTCGGCAGGCACGGCCACCACGACCGAGCGGTCACGCTTTGACCCTTGCATATGCCGTTCGACAAAATCGGACACTTCGCGCGCGCGCTCGCCAATCAGGCCGACGATCACCACTTCGGCCTCAGCGCCATGGGCAATCATGTCGAGCAGCACGGATTTGCCCACGCCAGACCCGGCCATGATGCCGATACGTTGGCCAATGCCGAACGTGGTCAGCGCATTCAGCGCGCGCACCCCGGTATCGAACCTTTCGCGCACGGGTGACCGGTCAAGCGCGGCGGCGCGCACGCCGCCTGCGGGCCATTCGCGGTTGCGGCTGATCGGGCCAAGGCCATCAATCGGCTTGCCTTCGCCATCAATCGCGCGGCCCAGAAACGCTTCGCCTACCGGAACCATGCCGGGGCGGCCTTCGGGGCGGACCTTTGCGCCGGGACGCAGCAGCACCGGATCGCCCAGCAACATCATCAATGTGCGGCCATTGCGAAAGCCGATGGTTTCCGCTGTCAGCGATCCCGCGCCATGGGTGATGCGGCATTGCGTGCCGATGGGCACGGACAGGCCGGACACTTCCAGCATTCCGCCATCGCAGGCGGCCAGCAGGCCATAGCGCGGCGGAGTGAAATCGGGCTGGCACAAGCTCATGCCATCCAGCGTCTGGTCCAACAGGTTCAGCATTGGCGCAGCGCTTCCATGATGGCGATCCGCCATTGTTCGGGGCCATCCTCAACCCCGCCCGCCGCGCCTTCCACCCGCACCGATCCGCGTTCCAGCGTGGCGTCGGGTTCGAAATGCCAGTCTTCGGGCAGGCGCGCGGCGATCAGCGCAAGGTCTTCGGGATGGAGGCGGATGACGCGGGCGTCTTCGGCGCGGGCCAGCATGGCGGCGGCCATTTCGACGCGGCGGGTCAGACCATCGGGATCGAGCGCGGCGGGCGCGATGGCGGCTTCGCACAGGGCGATCACGGTTTCGCGCAGACGGTCGGCCAGATCGGTCTGCATGGCGGTATCCAGCTTTTTCAGCGCCAGTTCGATGGCCTGTTGTGCCGCTTCGCGTTCGGCAATGATCTGCGCGGCGGCTTCCTGTGCCTCGCCCATGCCACGCGCGTAACCATCGGCCCAGGCATCGGCCACGGGGTCATGCGGCTCGGCTTCGGGGACGATCGGGTCGGGTTCAGGTAGCGCTTGGGGCACCGCAAGTTCGCGGAAAAAGCGGCGGTCCTCGGCAAAGGTGGAGGCAAGATGCCCCAGATCGGCCAGAGAAACCGCGCGCATGGCATCAGACATAATCGTCATCGCCTGCGCCGAACACGATCACCCCTTCGGCAGACAGGCGGCGGGCGGCGGTGATCATGGCCTTTTGCGCCTCGATCACTTCGGCCATCTTCATCCGGCCACGCGCGCCAATTTCGTCGCGGATACCATCAGCCGCGCGGGCGGACATGGCGCGGAAGAAGGGTTCGCGCTGGTCTTCGGGAATGCCTTTCAGCGCGGCAATCAGCGCATCGCTGTCGACTTCGCGCAGCAGCGCGCCCATCGATTTGTCGTCCAGCACGAACAGGTGTTCGAACTTGAACATCTCGTTCTCGATGGCCTTGGCGAGTTGTTTGTCCTGCTTGTTGATTTCCGGCATCACGCGTTTTTCAACCGTGCGGGCCGATGCGTTGATGATGTCCGCTGCCTCACGCGGGCCACCCATGGTCAGCGATCCGCGACCGTGGCATTCACCGATACGGCGGTTGAGCATCTCTTCCAACATGGCGATGGCTTCGGGCGCGACCGGGCCAAGCGATGCGATGCGGTGAACGATCTGGGGCTGAATTTCGTCCGGCATCCCATGCAGCACGGCGGCGGCCACTTCGGGATCAAGCTGGATCAGCAGCACGGCAATGGCCTGCGGGTGTTCATCGCGAATCAGCGGGATGATGACCTGCGGGGTCAGCCAGCGGGCAAGTTCGATAGTGGGCGTGCGCGAAGGATCATCGGGCGCGATGCGCTGCATCAGGCTGTCGGCCTTCACTTCGCCCACCGCGCGGGTCATCAGGCTACGCAC
>JBJOPJ010000163.1:0-4276 GCA_046050825.1 Pseudomonadota bacterium | reverse complement strand
GATCACCGGGCGGGCCGCAATCGCCTATATGCCGCGCGATCGGGTGGTTGGCATTTCCAAGCTGGCGCGTGTGCTGCACGGATTTGCCCAGCGCTTGCAGATTCAGGAACGTCTGACCGCCGAAGTCGCCCAGTGCATCTGGGAGAATCTGAAACCGCACGGCGTGGCCGTGGTGATCGAGGCGCAGCACGGCTGCATGACCGGGCGCGGGGTCCGAACGCCGGGCGTGGGGATGGTCACCAGCCGCCTGATGGGCTGCTTCCTCGACGATCATCGCAGCCGCAAGGAAGTGCTGAGCCTGATGGGCTATTGAGGGCGCGCGACATGGCCGATGATCTGAAGCCGGTAATGGGCGTACCTGAACTGGCGGCGTTTTTTGCCGAAGCCTTTCCCGGCATCGCGACCGAACGCCACGCCGGGATCGTGGAAATCGCGCCGGGGCGGGTGCGGCTGGCGCTGGAACCGGGTGAAGATGCGCTGCGTCCGGGCGGGATCGTTTCGGGGCCAACCCAGATGGGCTTGGCCGATCGCGCGGCTTATGCGGTGATTCTGGCCCACATCGGGCCCGTGGCCATGGCCGTGACCAGCAATCTCAACATCAGTTTCCTGCGCGCGGTGGAATATCGCACCGTGATGGCCGATGCCGTGCTGATCAAGCTGGGGCGCCGGCTGGCCAGCGTTGATGTGCGTTTGTGGCAGAAAGATGAGGCGCGCGTCTTGGCGCAGGCCACTGTGACTTATGCAATTCCGGGCTAGGCCCAATCGCAAGTCAGCCGGGCGTTGCGGCATGGTGCGGGGGCGGGCCTTAACCGCGCCCCCGCAAGCAGGCTCAGAGCTGCTTGATCATGTAATCGGCGGCGCTGACCTTGAATTCGCCCGGTGCTTCAACGTTAAGCTGTTCCACCACGCCATCGTTGACGACCATCGAGAAGCGCTGGCCGCGCGTGCCCAGGCCAAAGCCCGAGCCGTCCATCGTCAGCCCCAGGGCTTTGGCGAAATCGGCGTTGCCATCGGCCAGCATGGCCACGTCGGCCGAACCCGATGCTTTGCCCCACGCGCCCATCACGAACGGGTCGTTGACGGCGGTGCAGGCGATTTCGTCGATGCCCTTGGCCTTCAGATCGGCGGCGTGATCAACATAACCCGGCAGGTGCTTGGCCGAGCAGGTCGGCGTGAATGCGCCGGGAACCGAGAACAGCGCCACGCGCTTGCCCTTGAAGTAATCCGATGACTGGACTGCTTCGGGTCCGTTTTCGGTGGCCTTGACCAGTTTCACGTCAGGCAGCTTGTCTCCAACCGCGATCGTCATTGTCGTTTCTCCTGTATGAGGCGCGTTCTTGCGAAACTCTCGCAAGATATAGGACGCGGAGCGGGCGGGGCAAGGCACAGTAACTGCAACTGGCCTGCGACAAGGATATAAAGGCATTGTTATATTTGCTTCACGGCGCCGAAGTGGGTAAGGGCGGCTGCATTGCAACGTCGGCACGGCCCCTGCGGCCGTCATGAACGCACGTGAAAACAACAGGAGTTTCCCCAGTGGCTAATGCGCTTGATTCCGCCAACGACTATGTGATTGCCGATATCGGACTGGCCGGGTTCGGCCGTGCGGAAATCGCCATCGCCGAAACCGAAATGCCGGGCCTGATGGCGCTGCGCGATGAATTCGGCGCGTCGCAGCCGCTCAAGGGCGCCCGCATCACCGGTTCGCTGCACATGACGATTCAGACCGCGGTCTTGATCGAGACGCTGGTTGCGCTGGGTGCGGATGTCCGCTGGGCCACCTGCAACATCTATTCCACGCAAGACCACGCCGCTGCCGCAATCGCCGCAGCCGGGATCCCGGTGTTTGCGATCAAGGGTGAAAGCCTGGCCGAATACTGGGACTATGTCGGTTCGATCTTCGATTGGGATGATGGCACCGGCCGCACCGCCAACATGATCCTCGACGATGGCGGCGATGCCACGATGTTCGCGCTGTGGGGCGCGCGGGTCGAAGCGGGTGAAGACTTGTTCGAACCCAGCAACGCCGAAGAAATCGAATTCGTTCGCGCGCTGAAGGAATTCCTCAAGCGCAAGCCGGGCTACCTCACCATGACCGTGGCGCACATCAAGGGCGTTTCGGAAGAAACCACCACGGGCGTCCACCGCCTGTATCAGATCGCCAAGGACGGCAAGCTGCCGTTCCCCGCGATCAACGTGAACGATTCGGTCACCAAGTCGAAGTTCGACAACCTTTACGGTTGCAAGGAATCGCTGGTTGACGCGATCCGTCGCGCCACCGACGTGATGCTGGCTGGCAAGGTCGCTTGCGTCGCCGGCTTTGGCGATGTGGGCAAGGGCAGCGCCGCTTCGCTGCGCCAGGGCGGCGCCCGCGTGATGGTTACCGAAATCGATCCGATCTGCGCATTGCAGGCGGCGATGGAAGGGTATGAAGTCGTCACGATGGAAGAAGCGATCCAGCGCTGCGATATCTTCGTGACCGCCACCGGCAACGAAGACGTCATCACCGCCGAACACATGAAGGCGATGAAGCCGATGTCGATCGTGTGCAACATCGGTCACTTCGACAGCGAAATCCAGATCGCCGCGCTTGATAACTACAAGTGGACCGAAGTGAAGCCGGGCACCGACCTGGTTGAATTCCCCGATGGCAAGCAGATCATCGTGCTGGCCAAGGGCCGGCTTGTGAACCTGGGCTGCGCCACCGGCCACCCCAGCTTCGTGATGTCGTCGTCGTTCACCAACCAGACGCTGGCGCAGATCGAGCTGTTCACCAAGGCTTCGGAATACAAGAACGAAGTCTATGTCCTGCCCAAGCACCTCGATGAAAAGGTTGCCGCGCTGCACCTCGAAAAGCTGGGCGTTAAGCTGACCACGCTGTCGAAGAAGCAGGCTGATTACATCGGCGTGTCGCAGCAGGGGCCGTTCAAGCCCGATCACTACCGTTACTGATTTTATTGATCGACAGCTTGTGTGCGCGGCCCGGTTGTAATCCGGGCCGCGTGGGCATAGCTGACGGGACATGACCCTGTCCCCGACCGCTTTGGTACTGATCGGCCTGCTGCTGGCGGGGTGGACGGTTGCGGCCCTGTGGGTCGTCCTGTGGGGACGCGCCCGCCAGCGCAAAGCCGAACAAGCGCACGTGAACGCCCGCCGGCTTGCCCGGTTGGTTGATGAAAGCCCCGCTTTGCCGTTGCTGGTGCGCGCCGATGGCCGGATCGAGGCACCCCAGCGCCTTGCCAATTGGCTGGGGTTGGATGCCGTACCCCAATTCCTGACCGAACTGGATGGCGGCCAGGCCGATGGCGATGACCACGGCGGCCTGACCTCCGAGCAGCTCCACAAGTTGACCGAAGCGGTCCGCCGCTGTCAGCGCACCGCCAACCCGTTCAGCATGGTGTTTACCCCGCGCGGATCGAACCGCAGCTTGGCGCTGCGTGGGCACTTGTCCGACCCGGCAATATCGCCCGGCGGCGCGGCGCTGGTCTGGGTGTTCGACTTTTCCGATAGCGAAAGCGAATTGGCGCAGTTGCGCGGCGAAGCCCTGCGCGCGCGCGAAGATTTTGCCGCGTTGGTTGGGTTGATCGAAGCCGCGCCGATGCCGATGTGGTTTCGCAGCCCCGATGGCGATCTGCGCTTGGTCAACGATGCCTATGTGCGGGCCGTGGCTGGCAAGGAACCCCGGCAAGTGGTGGCCGATGGGGTGGAACTGGTCGAAAGTGTCGATGGGCTGACCGCGCGCCAGATCGCGCTGCAAGCCGCCGATCAGCGCCTGCCGATCGAACGGATGGTTTCGGCCACGATCGACGGCCAGCGCCGGGCCTTGCGCGTGTCCGATTTGCCCCTGGGTGAAGAAGGGATCGCCGGCTACGCGGTCGATGTTGAGGAAATGGAGCAATTGGCCCGCGATTTCCGGGCGTTTCGCGATGCCCAGCGCGGGATGCTGGACCAGCTTTCCGCCGGGGTCGCGCAGTTTGACGCCAAGCGCCAGATGACGTTTGCCAACGTGCCGTTCCAACGCATTTTCGCGTTGAAGCCGGCAGTGATGCTGGACCCGCCGCAATTCGATCGGCTGCTGGATATGGCGCGCGATGCCGGGCGTGTGCCCGAAGCGCGCGATTTCCCCGCGTGGCGGCGCGAACGGGCCGGGTGGTTCATGGCCAGCACCCCGCAGGAAGAAGCCTGGATGCTGGCCGATGGCACGCACTTGCGGGTGGTGGCGCAGCCCTTGCCCGATGGCGGGATGATGCTGATCGCCGAAGATCGCACCGAACAG
>JBJOPJ010000162.1:0-4282 GCA_046050825.1 Pseudomonadota bacterium | reverse complement strand
TCGGCGCGCAAGTCGGCCTCGGTCGTGCGGGTGGACGGGGTCAGCGCCTCACGCTCAACTTGCGCGAAATAGCGCGCCAGTTCCTGCCGCTCCATCCATGCCAGCAGGATCTTGCCCGCCGCCAATGCATGCAATGGGCGGCGCGTGCCGGGATCAACAGCATAGCGCAGCGCCTGATCGCTGGCCTCGGTGACCAGCGATTCAACTTCCCACCCGCGCCGGACCATGAACGATGATGTTTCGTTCAATTCGCTGCGCAGCGCGCGGACCAGCGGGGCCACCCGGTCTTCCAGCGTCAGCGCGGCAGCAGGCGCGCGCAACCGTTCCAGCCCCGGCCCCGGCAGATAGCGCCGCCCTTCACGGGCGAGATATCCACGTTCGGTCAGGGTGGCCAGCAGGTAGGACAGGCTGCTGACCGGAATGGCCAGCGCGGCGGCGATTTCCTGCGCCACCGCGCCCTGCCGATGGGCCACCACATATTCGATCACATCCAGCGTGCGCATCGCGGATTTGACCGGGTTGGAGGCAGCGCCCGCACTCATTTGAAGAGCAGGCTCCCGCGCCGTTCGGCAAAACGCCAGCCTTCAGCGGTGCGCACGAAACGGTCGTGGAATGATCCGACCAGCGGCGCGCCCTCGCCCGTGAACAGCAGCATGGCGCTGGTGCCGCGCGCGCTGTCTTCGCTGTCCACGTCGATCACCACGTTGGAACAGACGTGCCGCGTGGTCCGGGCCGGGCGGGCCTTGAACGCGGCAAGGATCGCCTCGCGCCCTTCCACGCCCGCGTCAGGCGCGGTGGGGCGGAACATGACGCCGTCTTGGGCATAGAGCGCCGCCACTTCGTCCCAGCGCGCGTCGTCGTTGAGATTGGCGTAAAGCGCGATCAGGCGGGCGCAGTCGTGTTCAGCCGCGCGGCGTTGATCCGGCGTCACAGGCGGCTGCCTGCAATGTCCGCGCCTTCGCGCAGCGCCTTCAGCTTGCGCCAGGTGACGATGGGGTCGAGCTTTCCGTACCCGGCAAAGGTGCCGAAGCCGCAATCGGTGCTGGCCACCACGCGGTCCGGGCCAACGATATCGGCAAAGCGTTCGATGCGCTGGGCGATCAGTTCGGGGTGTTCGATATAGTTCGAGCAGGTGTCGATCAGGCCGGGGGCGAGGATCTTGTGGTCAGGCAGCTTGGCGTCTTTCCACACCTTCCATTCGTGTTCGTGGCGCGGGTTGGCGGCTTCGAACAGGACGGTGGCGGGGCGGGCTTTCAGCACCACGTCGATCACCCGTTCCAGCGGAATGTCGTGATCATGGGGGCCTTCATAGTTGCCCCAGCAGATGTGCATCCGCATCTTTTCGGGCGGGATGTTGACGGTCGCGGCGTTGAGCGCTTCGACATTGGCCGCCGCGACTTTCACGAATTCTTCGTCCGACAGATCCTGATAGCCGGTGTGGCGGCTCATCGCCAGATCGGGGCAATCGAGCTGGAGATAAAAGCCTTCCGCCACGATGGTTTCGTATTCTTCGCGCATCGCATCGACCAGATCGGCGAGGTAGGCTTCGTGGGTGGGGTAGTGGCGGTTGACCTGAAACGCGGTGATGAGGCCGGGCGATGCGGCGTTCATGAAAGCCTGCGTGTCGGGCGCGGCGTGCTTTTCCAGCGCGGATTTGAAGCGGCGGATATCTTCGTGCAGCGGGTCGAGCGTGACCAGGCGGACATCACCGATGCAGGACGCGCGGACAAACTCCTGGCTGCCCATGATGGCCGACAGCTTTTTGACGAGGTTTGGCACTTCGGCAAGGTCGGCCGCCGGTTTGCGATCAATATGGCCGCCGAAGCCGGAGAGGCGTTCGATCATGTAGGTGGAGTAGCCAACCTTGCCCAGTTCGCCGTCCGACACGACCGAGACGCCCGCTTCGACCTGCGCCTTGACCGCAGCGTCGACCGCCGCTGACACTACGCGGTCAAATTCGGCGGCGTCATAGGGTTCACCCTTGTCGCGGGCCAGAAGCAGCGGCGTGAGTTCGTCGCCGCGTGGCAGGCTGCCGACATGGGTGGTCTTGATCTTCGCCATTCCTCAGGCCTCTCTCAAATTCATATCCGTGAAAACTTCATAGAGCTTCAGCGGCGCGAAACAAGCGGATTTGCGGGATTTTCCCCTGCATCGGCATTGCTGAGGGTTTACACTGTTTACACAGTCCAGAGAGAAAACCGTAAAGCCCCCGACCGACTGCCAAAACGGCAAATTTCACAATGAAAGGAGCGGTGCGGGCCATGCGGGAACCATGGCACGATGCGGGGTTTGTAGGACAGCCCAATGTGCAGGGGCAATATGCAGGGATTGAAGGCCGGAATGCATGATGCATTGCAGAACCGCAGCGTAAATCTTAGCTTGAAAGCATGTTGAGTGGCAGCACCTCCCGGCTGAACGCCTTTCCGGCAAGGTTTCTTGCCTGGGGCTGGGCCATGCTGGTGGTCATCCTGCTGTCAGCCGCGCCCACGCGCGCGCAACCCGGCACCGCGCTGATCGGATCGGCTTTCGATCCGGCGACGCAGGCCGTGGCGCTGCGACCCGCGCACAAGCCTGCAAGAGTGGCGACGGTATCCACCCCGCGCCCGAAAAAGGCTGAAGACCCCATAAAGGTCGAGGTTCCCAGCCTTTCCCCGACGATCGATTGCCAGACCATTGCCGAACCGGACCGTTCAAACCCGCAGCGGCCCAACACTGTAGCCTGCGACAAGGCCCCTGCCCGGCTACGCGCGCACGCACCACGCGCGCCGCCTTTGGCCTGAAATCCTTTCCGCAAAAGCGGAACCCCTCTTGTTTGAACGGCGCAGCGCTGATGGCCGCGCCCCGATGGCTTGGGAGATTTCAATGACCAAAGCAAAACCCCGACGGCCCGGATGGTTCATGCCAACCGTAGTGGCAACAGCCGTTGCTACAGGAGTGCTGATCGCCGCGTTTGTTGGCGCAACTACTAACTGAAACCTGACGGGGCCTTGGGCCGATAACCTTGGCCCCGCCAGTTCTGGAGGGCGCATTGCCGCACCATACCCCTTTGATTGGCACGATCGTTGTCGGTCTTGTCGTCGCATTCGTGATGGGCGCCATCGCGCATCGCCTGAAAATTTCGCCCGTGGCAGGATATCTGCTGGCCGGTATCATGGTCGGGCCATTCACCCCCGGATTTGTCGCGGATTCATCGCTGGCCAATGAACTGGCCGAGATTGGCGTAATCCTGCTGATGTTTGGGGTGGGCCTGCATTTTTCCCTGCGCGACCTGCTTTCGGTAAAACACATCGCGGTGCCGGGCGCATTGGTCCAGATTGCGGTAGCAACCCTGCTGGGCCTTGGTCTGGCACAATGGCTTGGCTGGAGCCTGATTACGGGCATCGTGTTTGGCCTTGCCCTGTCGGTGGCCAGCACGGTTGTCCTGCTGCGGGCCATGCAATCGCGCGACCTGATTGACACGCAACGCGGACGCATTGCGGTGGGCTGGCTGATTGTCGAAGACCTTGTGATGGTCATCGCGCTGGTGCTGTTGCCGCCGCTGGCCGAAATGCTGAACGGTTCGGGCGCAGGTTCGGGCCAGCAAGGCACCGAAATTCTGGTGACCTTTGGCATGACGATCCTGAAGGTCGGCGCATTCATCGCGCTGATGCTGGTGGTGGGGCGCAAGGCCATACCCCGGCTGCTGCACTGGGCCGCGCATACCGGATCGCGCGAACTGTTTCGGCTGGCCGTGCTGGCAACCGCGCTGGGTGTGGCTTTTGGCGCGGCGCTGGTGTTCCATGTATCGTTTGCGCTGGGCGCGTTCTTTGCCGGGATGATCCTTGGCGAAACGCCGCTGTCACGCCGGGCAACTGAAGAGACGCTGCCTCTGCGCGATGCCTTTGCCGTGCTGTTCTTCGTTTCGGTGGGAATGCTGTTCAATCCGGCAGTGCTGGTGGAGCAGCCTTTGCCACTGCTGGCGACGATCCTGATCATCGTATTGGGCAAATCCATTGCCGCTTTTGCGATTGTGCGGATGTTCGGCCATTCGAGTTCGACCGCGCTGACCATTTCGGCCAGCCTTGCCCAGATTGGCGAATTTTCCTTCATCCTTGCAGGCCTTGGCGGCGATCTTGGCATTCTGCCCAGTGAAGCGCGCGACCTGATCCTTGCAGGCGCGATTATCTCGATCTTTATCAATCCGTTCCTGTTCACGCTGTTCGTCAAGGATGTGCCGGAAACGACAGTGCCTGTGGCAGACGACAGCGCGGTACAGGCCGCTGCTGCCGAGGCTTTGCGGCAA
>JBJOPJ010000161.1:0-4296 GCA_046050825.1 Pseudomonadota bacterium | reverse complement strand
CCGGCAGGATCACCGGCTTGTCGCTGTCCTTGACCGAGATGAACACCACCCCGCCATCGGGCAACTGCGTGCCAGCACCCAGCTGGCTTTTCGCAAAGGCCACAGCAAAGCTCTTGTCGATCCCCATCACTTCGCCGGTCGATTTCATTTCCGGCGAAAGCACCGGATCAACCCCGGCAAAGCGGGCAAACGGGAACACGGCTTCCTTGACCGCCATGTAATCGAATTCGCGCTTGAAGGGCGGGAACGTGGACAGTTTTTCGCCCGCCATCACCCGTGCCGCGATCTTGGCAACCGGCTGGCCGATCGCCTTGGCCACAAACGGCACCGTGCGGCTGGCCCGCGGATTCACTTCGATCAGGTAGACTTCGCCGTTCTTGACCGCGAACTGGATGTTCATCAGCCCCTTCACGCCCAGCGCCAAAGCAAGGGCTTCGGCCTGACGTTCCATTTCCGCGATAACCTCGGCCGGCAGGCTGTAGGGCGGCAATGTGCAGGCGCTATCGCCCGAATGGATCCCGGCTTCCTCAATGTGCTGCATTACGCCGGCAACGACGACTTGTTCGCCATCGCACAGCGCATCGACATCGCATTCGATCGCATCGCGCAAGTATTGGTCGATCAGCACCGGGCTATCGCCCGAAACTTGCACCGCCGTGGCGATATAGTCATCCAGCTGCGCCACGCTGTCGACGATTTCCATCGCGCGGCCGCCCAGCACATAGCTGGGGCGCATCAGCACGGGGAAGCCGATCCGGTTGGCCACGGCCACGGCTTCGTCGCGGCTGCGCGCGATGCCGTTGGCGGGCTGTTTCAGGCCCAGCTTTTCGACCAGCGCGGAAAACCGTTCACGATCTTCGGCCAGATCGATCGCATCGGGCGATGTGCCTAGGATCGGGATGCCCGCATCTTCCAGCGCCTGCGCCAATTTCAGCGGAGTTTGCCCGCCAAACTGCACGATCACGCCAACCAGCTGGCCATTCTGCTGTTCCACCCGCAGGATTTCCAGCACGTCTTCGCCAGTCAGCGGTTCGAAATAGAGGCGGTCCGAAGTATCGTAATCAGTGCTGACCGTTTCCGGGTTGCAGTTGATCATGATCGTTTCGTAACCGACTTCTTCCAGCGCGAAGCACGCGTGGCAGCAGCAGTAATCGAATTCGATCCCCTGCCCGATCCGGTTCGGGCCGCCGCCCAGAATCACGATCTTCTTCGCATTGGAAGGCGCGGATTCGCACTCGGGCGCGCCGAACAGCGGACCTTCGTAGGTCGAATACATGTAGGGCGTGATCGCTTCGAATTCAGCCGCGCAGCTGTCGATCCGCTTGAACACCGGATGGACGCCCAGCTTGGTGCGCAGCGCGCGGACTTCGTCCTCGCTGGTCGCGCCGGCCATCATCTTCAGGGCATCGTGCAGCAGCCCCGACGAACGCGCGCTGGTTTCACCCAGTCCGCCAGCAACATGGATCCCGCGCACGGCCAGCGTGGCCAGCCGCTTGTCGGAAAAGCCCATTGCTTTCAGGCGGCGCAGGCCCGCCGCATCGGTCGGCAGGCCATCTTCCATGATCGCGGATTCTTCGGCGATGATTTCGGCGATGTGGCGCAAGAACCAATTGTCGTAATGGGTGATCGCGTGGACTTCATCCACGGTGAAGCCTTCGCGGAAGGCCTGCCCGACGATCAGCAAACGATCGGGGGTCTGCTTGGCCAGCGCGGCGGTGATTTCATCGCGCCCGGCCCCTTCAAGGTGCACCACGCGATTGAAGCCATCGAGGCCCGTTTCAAGGCCGCGCAGGGCCTTCTGCATCGATTCCTTGAAGTTGCGGCCAATCGCCATCACTTCGCCAACCGATTTCATCGCGGTCGACAGCAGCGGTTCGGCACCCTTGAACTTTTCAAACGCAAAGCGCGGGATCTTGGTTACCACATAGTCGATGCTGGGTTCGAAACTGGCCGGGGTGGCGCCGGTGATTTCGTTGGTCAGCTCGTCCAGCGTGTAACCCACCGCCAGCTTCGCCGCGACGCGCGCGATCGGAAAGCCGGTCGCTTTCGAGGCCAGCGCCGAAGACCGCGAAACGCGCGGGTTCATTTCGATCACGATCAAGCGGCCATCCGCCGGGTTGACCGCGAACTGCACGTTCGACCCGCCCGTTTCGACGCCAATTTCGCGCAGCACGGCCAGCGAGGCCGAGCGCATGATCTGGTATTCCTTGTCGGTCAGCGTCAACGCTGGCGCAACCGTGATCGAATCGCCCGTGTGAACGCCCATCGGATCGACGTTTTCGATCGAGCAGATGATAATGGAATTGTCGTGGCGATCGCGCACGACTTCCATTTCGTATTCCTTCCACCCCAGCAGCGATTCTTCGATCAGCACTTCGGTGGTGGGAGACGCATCAAGGCCAGAACGGACGATCTGCTCGAACTCGGCCTTGTTATAGGCCACGCCGCCGCCGGTGCCGCCCAAAGTAAAGCTGGGGCGGATGATCGAAGGCAGCCCGGTGCGTTCCAGCACGGCAAAGGCTTCTTCCACGGTGTGGGCCACGCCGCTGCGCGCGGATTCCAGCCCAATCTTGTCCATCGCTTCGCGGAAGCGCTGGCGATCTTCGGCCTTGTCGATCGCATCGGCATCGGCGCCGATCATCTTCACGCCGAACTTTTCCAGCGTGCCATCGTTGAACAGCGCCAGCGCGGTGTTCAGCGCGGTCTGCCCGCCCATGGTCGGCAAGACCGCATCGGGGCGTTCCTTTTCGATGATCCGGGCGACGACCGCGGGCGTGATCGGTTCCACATAGGTGGCATCCGCCATGTCCGGATCGGTCATGATCGTGGCGGGGTTGGAATTGACGAGGACCACGCGGTAGCCCTCTTCCTTCAACGCCTTGATCGCCTGCGTGCCCGAATAATCGAACTCGCAGGCCTGACCGATGACGATCGGCCCGGCGCCGATGACGAGGATCGATGAAATGTCAGTGCGCTTGGGCATTACGCGAGGTTCTCGATGAATTTCTGGAACAAGTAGAAGCTGTCCATCGGGCCGGGACTGGCTTCGGGGTGATATTGCACGCCAAAGGCTTTCTTGCCCTTGATCGCGATACCGCAGTTCGAACCATCGAACAGCGAAACGTGGGTTTCCTCAACGCCTTCGGGCAGCGCGGTGTTATCGACCGCGAAGCCGTGGTTCATCGAAGTGATTTCAACCACGCCATCCGCCAGCCGCTTGACCGGATGGTTTGCGCCGCGGTGGCCCTGGTGCATCTTGGTGGTCTTGGCCCCGGCGGCCAGCGCCAGCATCTGATGGCCCAGACAAATCCCGAAGATCGGCATATCGCGATCAAGCAGCGCCTGAATTACGGGCACGGCATAGGCCCCGGTCGCGGCCGGATCGCCCGGGCCGTTAGACAGGAACACGCCATCCGGCTCCAGCGCCATGATCCCATCCAGCGGGGTAGTGCCGGGCACCACGGTCACGTTCGCGCCGGCATGATCGAGGCAGCGGAAGATGTTGTCCTTGGCGCCGAAATCCATCGCCACCACGTGCGGCCGTCCCGCGGTGGAGCTGTGGGCAAAGCCTTTGCCCAGCGTCCAAACGCCGCCTTCCCAGCTTTCCACTTCGTGGCGGGTGACGGTGCGGGCCAGATCCATGCCTTCCAGCCCCGGCCAATCCGCCGCGCGCTTGATCAGGGCGGGAATGTCGAACTTGCCGGCAGCATTGTGGGCGATCACCGCATTGGGCGCGCCCGACAGCCGGATCCGGCGGGTCAACGCACGGGTATCAATCCCGGCCAGACCGATCTTGCCCTTGGCCGCCAGCCATGCCCCGAATTCGCCTTCGGAGCGAAAATTGGACGGCGCGGTTACGTCTTCGCGCACCACGCAGCCAATCGCGCCATCGACATGGCTTTCAAGGTCTTCGGTGTTGACGCCAACGTTGCCGATGTGCGGGAAAGTGAAAGTCACGATCTGGGCGGCATAGGAAGGATCGGTCATCACCTCCTCATAGCCGGTCATCGCGGTGTTGAAGCAAACTTCCCCCACCGCTTCGCCAATGGCGCCAAATCCCTTGCCCCAGGCCACATGGCCATCAGCAAGCACAAGGACTCCCGTCGCACCCTGCGGTTGGGGTGCGTGCGAAGAGGCGGCGTCGGCCATGAAAAGGCGCTCCGTAAGGACAGGGTTCCAGCGATAGGTGCTAAGTGCTGCCAGCTAGACCCCTCCCCCCCGACCGTCAACCTATGAAAACCGGAAAATCGCCGCTAGAAGGCAGCTTTCCCCAACCGCTGACGATTTTACACGGAA
>JBJOPJ010000160.1:0-4324 GCA_046050825.1 Pseudomonadota bacterium | reverse complement strand
GGCGAACACGCCGAAACCCGCGCGGTTGCGCTGGCCCGCGCGATGGATCGGGCCCCGCGCGCACCGGCCTATGCCCGTCCGCAACCCGATCCATCGGCGGCGCAGCGCGATGTTGCGCTGTCGGTCACCGCGATCGATCGGCTGCGCGGCGATCCCTATCAGTTTTACGCGCAGGCGATCTTGCGGCTGCGCTCGCTCGATCCGCTCGATTCCGCCCCCACTGCCGCGTGGAAGGGCACCGTGGTCCACGGCGTGCTGGATCGTTGGCATCAAGCGGGCGAAGGCGCCGGATTGTTGCTGGCGCTGGCGGGTGAAGAACTGGCGGCGATGCGCGCCCACCCGCTGGTCCGCAGCCTGTGGTGGCCGCGCCTGGCCCGCGCGCTGGAATGGATCGACCTGAAAGTGACCCAGGCGCGCGGCGAAGGGCGCAGCGTGATCGGCAGCGAACTGGACGGCGAAATGACATTTGCCGGGGTCAAGGTGCAGGGCCGCGCAGACCGGATCGACCGCTTGCCCGATGGCAAGTTGGCGATTGTCGATTACAAGACCGGCGAACCGCCGACCGGCAAGATGGTGGCGGATGGGTTCGCGCTGCAACTGGGTGTCTTGGCGCTGATCGCTGAGGCGGGCGGGTTTGCCGGGGTGGCCGGGGATGCCGAACGGTTTGAATACTGGACGCTGGGCAAATCCAAGAAAAGCGACACCGGCTTTGGCGATGTCGAGGAGCCGATCCTTGAAGGCCGGAAACGGAGCGGGGTGCCGCGGGACGAATTTCTGGGCGAAATGGCCTATTACCTTGGCGATGCGATCGAACGCTGGATCAAGGGGCGCGAACCGTTCACCGCGCGGCTGAACCCGGATCTGGGCGGGTATAATGATTACGACCAATTGATGCGGTTGGATGAATGGCAGGCGCGCAGCCCTGCCGGGGGAGAGGGCGCATGAGCGGCAAGAAGCTGTTCCCGCTGACCCCCGAACAACGCCCGGCGGTTGATCCCGGCGATGTGGTGTGGCTTTCGGCTTCGGCCGGCACCGGCAAAACCCAAGTGCTGTCGGCGCGGGTGCTGCGCCTGTTGCTGCAGCCCGATGTCAGACCCGGGCAAGTGCTGTGCCTGACTTTCACCAAAGCGGGCGCGACCGAGATGGCTGCGCGCATCAACGAAGTGTTGGCGCGCTGGGTGCGCGCGCGCCCTGATGCGCTGGCGGCTGATTTGAAAGCGATCGGCGCCGATTTTGGCCCCGCTGCGCAGGCGCGGGCGCGCACGCTGTTTGCCGAAGTGCTGGATTGTCCGGGCGGCGGGCTGCGGATCGATACGATCCATGCCTTCGCCCAGTGGCTGCTGGCCGCATTCCCGCACGAAGCCGGGCTGGTTCCTGGCGCTAAGGCGATGGAAGACCGCGACCGGGATTTGTTGCTGCGCGATGTGCTGGCCGAACTGCTGGTTGAGGCGGAACGCGGCAACGATGCCGCCACCCTGGACGCGCTGGCCGAACTGTCGGTGCGGTTGGGGCCGGATGCGGTGGAGGGCTATTTGCTGCGCTGCGCCGATGCGCGCGATGCGTGGCATGGGCCGGGGGCATGGCAGCCCCCGATGCGCCCGCGGGTGATGCAGCTGATCGGCTTGCCCAGCGATGCCGATGAAGGCGATATTGCCGAATTGTGCAGCGATGCGCACTTCGATGTGCCCGCCCTGCGGGATTGCATGGCGGTCAACGCCAGATGGACAGTCGCGACCGGGCAGGCCAACGCGGCGGCAATCGGGGCATGGCTGGCACGCCCCGCCGCCGAACGCGCCGAAACTTTCGATGCCCTGTACGAGGTATTCTTTACCAAGACTGGCGGCGAACGGGCCTGCAAATCCCAGATCAAGCTGGAACCCGCCTATGAAGGCTGGGTGCGGCAGGTTGGCGCCAGCATCACCGCGGTGCGCGAACGCCGGGCGTTGTTGCAACTGGGCAAATTCCTTGTCCCCACGCTGGAACTGGGCCGCAAGTTTGCGCTGGCATGGGAAGAGGCCAAAGCGCGCGCCGGCTTCATCGATTTTGACGATCAGATCCGCCGTGCGGCACAGCTGCTGACCACGCAGGGCCTGTCTGACTGGATCCGCTACAAGCTGGATCGGCGGTTCGATCACGTGCTGGTGGATGAAGCGCAAGATACCAATGCCGCGCAATGGAAGATCATCAATGCCCTGACCGGCGAATTCTTTACCGGCGAAGGCGCGCATGGCGATAAGCTGCGCACGCTGTTTGTGGTGGGCGATTACAAGCAGGCGATCTTCCGGTTTCAGGGGACCAGCCCGGAAAACTTTGAACAGGCCCGCCAGCGGGTGAAGGCTGCGATGTTCGGGTTGGCCGAGAACGCTCGCGTGTTGCGCGGCAACGGGGGCGAACGCGCGCTGCAGGAACTGGGGCTGGGCACCAGTTTCCGCACCGCGCAGGCGATCCTGCAATTCGTCGACATGGCGATTGATCGGGTTGGCGCGGCGAGCTTTGGTTTGAATGCCGCGCCGGCCCTGCATGTCGGCGAGGCTCGTCCGGGCCATGTCACGATCTGGCGGGTGGTGGGAGATTCGTCTGCCGAAGCCGATGGCGATGGCGATCTGGGCGAGGAGGAACCAGACAAGAACTGGCTGTCGCGCAATGATCGCAAGCTGGCAGACCGGATCGCGCGGCAGATCAAGGCGTGGCTGGATGATGGCTATTTGCTGGTCAAGGGGCAGCGCCGGCGCGCCACGGCCGGCGATGTCATGGTGTTGGTGCGCAAGCGCAAAGAGCTGGCCGGGCTGATCGTGGCGCGGTTGCACGCCGCGGGCGTGCCGGTGGCAGGGGTGGATCGGCTGCGCCTGGCCGCGCCGCTGGCCGTGCGTGACCTGATGGCCGCCCTGCGCTTTGCCGCCCAGCCGCTGGATGATCTGAACCTTGCCTGCCTGCTGGTTTCGCCGCTGATCGGTTGGTCGCAAGACGATTTGTTGCAGCATGGCTACCGCGATCGCGGGGTCAAGCTGTGGGAACACCTGCGGCGCAGCCGGGGCGGGGCCATCGATGCGGCTATGGCAAAGTTGCTGGAGCTGCTGCGGCAAGCCGATTTCGAGCCGCCACAGGCGTTGCTCCACTGGTTGCTGACCGGCCCATGGCAAGGCCGCCGGGCGCTGGTCGCGCGGCTTGGGGCAGAGGCGAATGATCCGATCGACGAACTGCTGAATGCCGCGGCGGCCTTTGCGGCTAACGAAGTGCCCAGCCTGCAAGCGTTCATCCGCTGGTTCGATGCGGGCGAGGGCGAATTGAAGCGCGAGGCCGGACAAGCTTGCAGCGAAGTGCGGGTCATGACCGTGCACGGTTCGAAGGGGCTGCAGGCGCCGATCGTAATTCTGGCCGATGCGGCGGATAATCCGGAACGCTCGCGGCCGGGCGCGCTTGATTTGGAAGATCCAGCCAGCGCTTTTGCCGAAGAGCCGCGGCTGATCCCCCTGCCGCCGCTATCGGCCGAGGACAAGCTTGGCCGGCTGGCCGAGGCCGAGGCAAAAGCCAAGGCCGAAGAAATGCAGGAACACTGGCGCCTGCTCTATGTGGCGATGACCCGCGCCGAAGAAGCGCTTTACGTAACCGGATCGCTGGGTTCGACCGAGCAGGCGCCCGCGCCAAGCAGCTGGTATGCCCGCTTGGCCGAACTGTTTCAGGATGAGGAGTGGATTGACGACCCGCTGTGGGGCAAACGCGCCGAACATGGCGAAACGCCTGAACCGGCGCCGCCTGCGGTAATCGCTACCACGGTCGAATTGCCACTTTTGCCGCCGTGGCTTGAAACCCCGCCGCCAGCCGAACCGCGCCCGCCGCGCCCGCTGGCCCCCAGCGCGATGGGCGAGGATTTGGCTGCCGATCCGCCCTATCCGCCGGGCAGCGGCGGCGCGGCGGCGCGGCGCGGGGTGCTGATGCACAAGTTGCTGGAACGCTTGCCCGATGTGCCCGCACCCCAGCGCAAGGACGCGGCGCTGGCGTGGCTGGCGCGCACCGGGGCCGCGTTCGATGCCGCCGCGCGTCAGGAAATGGCCGCCGCTGCCGTGGCCGTGCTGGCACACCCGGCGTGGCAAGACCTGTTTTCGCCCGCCGCACTGCCCGAAGTGCCGATTGCGGCCACCGTCGGCGATCAGGTGGTGGCGGGCACGATCGACCGTTTGCTGGTGGAAAGCCAGCGCATCCGTCTGGTCGATTTCAAGACCGCGCGGCGCCCGCCCGCCGATCTTGATGGTGTGCCGGTATCGATCCTGCGGCAGATGGCCGCCTATGCCGCGGCGCTGGAAGTGACATATCCGGGGCGCCGGAT
>JBJOPJ010000159.1:0-4358 GCA_046050825.1 Pseudomonadota bacterium | reverse complement strand
TTGCTGGATGCGTGGGCCTTGTCGGCCGGACTGGCGCGGCATGACCTGATCGCGCCTGCGCTGGCCGCAGCCGTGGCCATGCGCAACCGGCATGTCCGGCTTTATCAATGGCTGACGTGGCTGTTCACGCCGGTCTATCAGTCAGACAGCCGGGCGCTGCCGATCATCCGTGACCGGCTGGTCGGGCCGCTGTCAAAGCTGTGGCCAGCCAGCACGATTCAGGCCGCCATGGTCAGCGGGCTGATCGGCAATCCGCTCGGCCCGCTGGGTCTGGATGAACATGGCGAAATGCCGCAGGCCCAAATGGCTATGGTGCGGTAACGACTTCGCTTTCGCTATCGTCGACCACGCGCAGGCCCATCTTTTCAATTTGCTTGCGCATCCAAGCGCGCTGGTCCCATTGCAGTTTGGGATCGGTGCCGGGCATGGTTGTGCCGGCGGGCGTGACCGACAGGTTGCCCGCTTCGTCGGCTGCCAGTGCCATCGTCGCACCGGCGACGGTGATCGCGACGGTGCCTTGAGGCGCATAGACCTTTTGTGGCCTGCTGCTGGTCACTTCATCGCCGAAACGGATTTCCTCGCGCAGTGCAATGAATTCGCCCTCGCGCGCTTCGAACACGTATTCCAGCCGCAAGGGCTTTTCGAAGCTGAGTTCGTCATTACGTTCAACCGGTGGCGGGCCGTTGTTGGACGATGTGGCCGCGTCATAAGACACGCCTGAAATGGCGAAGGCAGGGTGGCGGTCGGTCAGGATGGTGTGGTTGCCCAACTGGCTGTGCGGCAGGCAGGCGGCGGACCAGCCGTTGCGACCGACCGGTGCGGGTTTGTCCTTGGGACCGACTTCGCGGTGGATGGGCGCGCACCATGTCAGTTGCAGGTTGATCTGGCGGAAATCTTCGTCGCCCACGGTCGACATCTGGGGAACGCCGCCGCGTGTGAACGTAAGCGACGATCTGGCCGGGAAGCCATAGACCATGGTTCCTGCGGCGACCGACCGCTTGCCGAACAGGGTTGATATGGTGACGTCCTGCGTCAACCGCCCGCGATAGGCGTGGTGGAAGGGCACGCTGGCCAAAAGCCCGCCCTTGGCCACGCTGCCCGACGCAATGGTGGCGCCTTCATCGGCCATCAGCATGGGATACGGAAACGCCTTTACCGCCACAAGCTGCGCCTGCGCCGGGGTGAAGCCAACGCTCAATTCCACCAGCGAATTGCCTTCGATGCGGTAGAGCGCCTGTGGATCGACCGGGCCTGCCAGTGCAAAGCGGGGGTTCTTCTTTTCGCCAACGGTGAAGGCGAACGGGCCGAGCTGTGCGACAAAGCCACCGGGCGGCGGTGGGCTTGCCCCGTTGGGCACGGCATCAAGCTGGCGGCTGCGGCGGCACGAGGACAGGGAGCTGTCCTTTTCCATCCATGCAAAACCGGTTTGCACCGGCATCGTGCCCTTGTCAGCCATTGACCGCGCGGCAAACCGGGGGCGATCATAATCCCTGGCGCAATTGTCCAGAGTAATGGCAACATCGGGGCGCTGGTCATTGCCAAGGATGCGATAGGCCAGCGGTTGATCCAGCCGTTGCGAGGCTTTCATCACGGTCAGGTGATAGGCATTCTTGCCCCGTTCCGCCATGGCGGAGGCGGCGCGATCAAACCGCCCGTCGGCATTGTCATCGATAAAGCACAGCGCGGGCATGGCCGCCGATGCGCGACGGCAGAAATAGCGGGGCGCACGCACCAGATCGAGCTGATTGGCGCGCATGGCCGATACCAGCCCGCCGGGAAAGGCCCGCCACAACAGCGTGTCGTCCGATGTTGGTGCGGTTGCACCGGCGATTTCAAGCTGCGCGACCTGCATCGGCTTTACGTAAAAGCGGGCAAATGTGGTGTTGGACGGTTGCGGCCCTTTGACCCACAGCGCGCCTTGGCCATCGCCCGGTTCAACCCGGTCAAGCACCAGCGGCACGTCGATGATCATGGCATCGCGAATGCCCTGCACGGCAGCAGTGTCAGCGGCAATGGCTGGCATGGCTTGAAGCAGGGCGCAGGCCGCCCCCGTTGCCAGCACGGTTTTCAACATCATCAGGCACCCCCCCCGTAATTGCGCCGATCATGGCGGGAAATACGGCGCTATCACAAGGGGTTGATCTTCTGGCGATGTGGACAAGCGGCTGAAATTGCATTCACAATGGTTGGAACCTCTAAACGAGCGCTTTCAGCAGCCGCGCCCGTTCGGTGGCGGGGCGATAGAGGAAGTTGGCGGGCAGGCCCAGCCGCACGCTGGCCTGACAGGGCGCGGATGATGGCACGGGGCGGGCATCGGCCAGTTTGCCCGCCATGCGCAGGGCCACGGCATCAAACCGGCCAAGGCGATAGCGCTGGCGCAGGTCCAGCCGGTCCTGCAACCATTCGGGCAGCAGCGATACGGCGGCGCGGGCCACGGCGCGGTGCAGGAATTTGGGAATGCTGGGCGCGGCGCGGCCGGATTCGATGATTTCCAGAAATTCGAAGATGATGGGATGGGGTTCGAACCGGGGGGCCAGTTCGTCCATCATGCCCATGAAATCCGCCACCGATTGCGGGGTGCGGCGCGCGCCGAACTGGCGGCCAATGGCATCGCCATCGCGCATGAAGCGGTCCTTGTCAGCCTCGGTCACGGGCGAGACAAAGCGGTCATAGGCGGTAAGAAAGCCATAGGATGCGGTGGCGGCCACCCAGTCGAGCAGCACCGGGTCCATCGCCCGGTATTTCTCGCCCGCCGGGGTTTCGCCCACCACTTTGCCATGCATCCGGTTGACCATGCCGATCACGTTGCGCGCGGTGCTGGCCGGGCCATAACAGGCCAGCATGGCGACAACCCCGGTGCGGCGCGAACGGCCAATGGGGTCGGCCTTGTAGGTGGAATGGTCCCACACCCCGCTGCGGATGCGCGGGTCGGCAAATTCCAGCAGCACCGCCGCAATCCCGCCAATGCCCAGCGCGATCTGGTTCTTGTACACGCGCCACTGCACGGAATCGGGCGGCAGCAGGGCAGGTTCACCGGCGGGGGAGGCGAAGTCGATGCGCGCGCCCATGTAATTGTCGGCCATTGCGGTTGGGTCCACCATGGGAAATCCTGCCCTTTTTTGAAAGTTTCGACTTTCGAACGCAAAACCCAACCCGTCACCCTGAGCTTGTCTCAGGGTCCATTTCTCAACCCGGCCCGCAGCTTGCGGGGGAGGAATGGACCCCGGCCTTCGCCGGGGTGACGATGATGGGCGTGCCCTATGCAGTTGGAACAAACGCCAGAGACGAACGAATATGCCTTAGAAATCATACCCCAGTGTCAGGCCAAAGGTGCGGGGCGGGTTGGGGAAGCGGACCACGACGTTGGCGTTGCTGGCCACGGCAGACCAGTAATATTTGTCGAACAGGTTCTTGGCCCAGATCGACGCGGACCAGCCGCTTTCGCTTTTCACCCCGATGCTGCCGTTGACCACGGTGAAGGCGTCGATCTTGTACAGCGCAAGGTCTTCGAAAATGGTGTTCGACTTTGACTGATAGCGCAGGCTCATCGCGCCGTTCAGCGACAAGCCGCCGCCAATGGGCGTGTCATAGGCCAGCGTGGCGCTGCCCTGGAAATGCGGGCTGTAGATGAACTCTGCCCCGTCAAAGTTCTGCGGTTTGCCGGCGGCGTTGGTGCCGTTGTAATTCTTGATCCGCGTCTTCAGCCACAGGGCATTGCCGGTCAGGCTTAACCCTTGTGCCGGGCGCACGGTCAGTTCCGCTTCCACGCCATAGGCTTCGCTGTCGGGCACGTTGTCCAGCCGTGACAGCGCGGTATAGATGGGGTCGGCAAAGTATGTGCTGATCTGCTTGTCGCGGTAATCGTAATAGAAGGCCGAAAGGTTGGCCTGCACGCGCCGGTCGGCAAGGCTGGCCTTGATGCCCAGTTCATAGGCGGTCAGCTTTTCCTGCGTGACGGGCGCGTTCTGGCGGGCAAGGTTGGCGGCGTTGATGGGCGTGGTGCCCGATTTATAGCCGCGCGAAACCGAGGTATAGACCAGCGTGTCGTCATTGGGCGACCAGTCCAGCGCCACCCGCCATGCCACGTTGTTTTCCGACAGGGTTGAACGCACTTCGCCAAATTTGCCGGTGACCGGATCGAACGTGTTGCACTGCCCCTGCGTGATCGGCGCGGCAAACACGCCATAGGATTGGAAATACAGCGCGCGGTTCACCACGTTGACGTTGGGCAACATGTTGCCGTTGAAGTCGCGCGAACAGCCGTTGTAGCGCTGCCGGTCGTCGGTATAGCGCAGGCCGGTGGTCAGCTTCAGCGTCTGGGTAAACTGCCAGTCGGCATTGGCGAACACGCTCCATGT
>JBJOPJ010000158.1:0-4399 GCA_046050825.1 Pseudomonadota bacterium | reverse complement strand
ATCCCATCACCATGCCGCCGCCATGAATATGGAGCAGGGCCGGCCGGTTGGCGGTGCCCGGTGCTGGATCATACCAGTATACTTCCAGCGGCCCGCCCGGCCCCGCAATGACTTTGATCGCGGCGGCAAGCGGCGGGGGCGGCAAAAAGGCGAAGCGGGCTTCGGAATCCGTGCGGATCTGCGGCAAAGCGGCGGTGGTGAATTCGCCGGCGGGCATGATGTCGATCAGCGGCAGGATTTCGGGATCGACCAGGTGGCGGGTGGACATGGGGGTATGGCTCCTCTCGGCGCGTAGCTTGGCGGCGAAGCGCGCTGACAACAAGGCTCTTTCGCACCCGCGCCAATCAACCTATCTGGCTGACGATGCCCCGCAATCCGTCTCCCCCCGATCCGCAAAGCGACGAACGCTTCAACGAGGCGCGGGCGACATCGACGATGACAGGCAGCCAGCCCGATATCGAGGCCGGTGAGGCCGCGATCCGCGAAGTGCTGGCAACGCTGAAGCCCAAGCCCGGCGTGTACCGGATGCTCGATGCGCGGGGCGATGTGCTCTACGTGGGCAAGGCACGGGCGCTGCGCAACCGGGTGGCGAATTATACGCAAGTTGATCGCCTGCCGCTGCGGTTAAAGCGGATGGTGGCGCAGACCCGCAGCATGGTGATCGTCACCACCAATTCCGAGGCCGAGGCGCTGCTGCTCGAAGCGCAGCTGATCAAGCGCTATCGCCCGCCCTACAACGTGCTGCTGCGCGATGACAAAAGCTTCCCGTTCATCCTGCTGCGGGCCGATCACGAATTCCCCCGGATCACCAAGCATCGCGGCGCGCGCAAGGCCAAGGGCAACTATTACGGCCCATTCGCCAGCGCCGGATCGGTCAACACCACGATCAACGCCCTGCAAAAACTGTTCCTGCTGCGCAGCTGCAGCGACAGCTTTTTCGCCCGGCGCGATCGGCCCTGCCTGTTATACCAGATAAAGCGCTGCTCGGCGCCGTGCGTCGGGCGGATCGAGGCTGCCGGGTACGACGAACTGGTGAGGCAGGCCAAAGACTTCCTTGGCGGCAAAAGCGGCGCGGTTCAGCGCGAGATTGAAACCCAGATGCAGGCTGCATCCGCGGCGCTGGATTTCGAAAGCGCGGCGCTGCTGCGCGATCGGCTGCGGGCGGCCACCTTCATTCAGGGCAGCCAGGCGATCAACGCCGAAGGTGTCGGCAACGCGGATGTATTCGCGATTGCGGTCAACGGCGGGCAGTTCGGGGTGCAGGCGTTCTTTATCCGGGGCGGGCAGAACTGGGGCCACCGCGCGTTCTTCCCCAGCCACACCGATGGGCTGGACGAGGCCGAAGTGCTGACCAGCTTCCTTGCCCAGTTTTATGAGGAAGTGCCGCCGCCGCGCACTATTCTGGTCGATCGCGCGCTGCCCGAGGCCGATCTGCTGGCCGAGGCGCTGGCCGGGGCCGCGGGCGGCAAGGTCGACATATCGGTGCCGCAGCGCGGCGACCGGCGGCGGCTGATGCAACAGGCGACGCGCAACGCGGTCGAAGCGCTGGAGCGGCGCCTGGCGGAAAGCGGCACCAAGGCCAAAACGCAGGCCGAACTGGCAGAGTTTCTCGAACTGCCCGAAGTGCCGCAGCGGATCGAGGTGTATGACAACAGCCACATTCAGGGCACCAATGCGCTTGGGGCGATGGTGGTGGCCGGGCCGGATGGCTTCATCAAGGGCCAGTACCGCAAGTGGAACATCAAGACTGCGCAGACCAACGATGATTTCGCGATGATGCGCGAGGTGTTCCAGCGCCGCTTTGCCCGCGCCGCCGAAGAAGATCCCGATCGCGATGGCGGGATGTGGCCCGATCTGGTGCTGATCGATGGCGGCAAGGGCCAGATGAGCGCGGTGCGCGATACGCTGGAGGAAATGGGGATCGAGGACGTTCCCTTGATCGCGATTGCGAAAGGCCCGCACCACGGCCGTGAGGGACGCGAAGTGTTTCACTTCCCCGATGGCCGCGAAAAGATGCTGCCGGTCAATTCGCCGGTGCTGTTTTATCTGCAACGCCTGCGCGACGAGGTTCACCGCTTTGCCATCGGCGCCCACCGCGACAAGCGCAGCCGGGCGATCACTGCCAGCCCGCTGGATGAAATCCCCGGCATCGGCCCGGCCCGCAAGCGGGCGCTGCTGCTGCACTTCGGCACCGCCGGAAAAGTCCGCGCTGCCAGCCTGGACGATCTGCAACGCGCGCCCGGCGTCAGCGCCGCTGTGGCTGAGGCCGTTTACGATTTCTACCATACTGGCGGATAGCCTTAGCGGCTTCCGCTGAAGGTCGTGCGCTTACGCCTTGGGCGCGACTTTGCGGATCATGCCTTCCTGCGCGACGCTGGCTACCAGCCGGCCATCGCGGGAGAAGATCCGCCCGCGGTTGAACCCGCGCCCGCCGCCCGACCACGGGCTGTCGGTGGCGTACAGCAGCCATTCGTCGGCCCGGAACGGTTCGTGGAACCATACGGCATGGTCAAGGCTGGCGCTGATCACTTCGCCGCGCGCCCATGACAGGCCGTGGGGCAGGGCGCAGGTGCCCAGCAGCGTCATATCGCTGGCATAAGCCAGAATGGCGCGGTGGATGCGCGGATCGTCGGGCAGCGCGGCAACCGTGCGGAACCACGAATGCGAACGCGGCGGGGCGGGCTGGGGATTGGTCCAATGCCGGCCTTCCACCGCGCGCATTTCCACCGGGCGTTCGGCCAGAAAATGGTGGCGCTGTTCGGGGCGGGCCTGCTCGGCAAAGCGGCGGCGCACCACGGCTTCGGGTTCCAGCTCTTCGGGCGGGGGCACATCGGGCATCTGGCCGTCGGCATGATGCAGGCCCTCCTCATGCTTCTGGAACGAGGCGGTGAGGTTCAGGATCGGCCGGCCTTGTTGGCTGGCCACCACGCGGCGGTTTGAAAACGATCCTCCATCGAAATCGCGCGCCACGTTGTAATCAACCTCGATCCCTTCGCTGCCGCCGCGCAGGAAATAGGCGTGGAGCGAATGCGCGGGCCGGGCGGGATCAACGGTCTGTTCGGCCGCGGCCAAAGCCTGGGCGATCACTTGCCCGCCAAACACGCGGCCCACCCCGCCGCGCTTCTTGCGGCCAAGGAACTGGTCGTCGCCCTGTTCCTTGACTTCCAGCAGCTTGACCAGTCCGGCCACCAATTGTTCGGGGGTGCGTTCGGTTTCTTCCATCCCCTGCCTTTGCGGCGCGGCGCCGGGGGCGTCAATAGGTCGCAAGTGGCAACCGAACCCGATCGCTTTGGTTCCGCGCGAAGAAAATTCCGCCAAACGAAAACCCCGCCCGGATCGCTCCGGACGGGGTTTCGTTCACTTGGCAATGGAGCGGGGTTTAAGCCGCGCCGTGAGCCAGCGCCGCGAGCAGCAGCAACGCGACGATGTTGGTGATCTTGATCATCGGGTTCACGGCCGGACCCGCGGTATCCTTGTAAGGATCGCCCACGGTATCACCCGTAACGGCGGCCTTGTGGGCATCGCTGCCCTTGCCGCCGAAGTTGCCGTCTTCGATGTACTTCTTGGCATTGTCCCATGCGCCGCCGCCCGAAGTCATCGAGAGGGCGACGAACAGGCCGCTGACAATCACACCCAGCAGCAGCGCACCCAGCGCGGCAAAGCCGTTGTCCTGTCCGGCAACCGCGCCGATCACGTAATAGACCACAACCGGGGCAAGCACCGGCAGCAGCGAAGGAATGATCATTTCCTTGATCGCTGCCTTGGTCACAAGGTCCACGGTGCGGGCATAATCGGGACGGCTGGTGCCGGCCATGATGCCCGGATTTTCGCGGAACTGGTCACGCACATCAACCACAACGTCACCCGCGGCGCGCCCCACGGCGGTCATGCCCATCGCACCGAACAGGTACGGGAGCAGCGCGCCAAGCAGCAGGCCAACGATGACATAGGGGTTTTCGAGGCTGAAGTTCACCGACAGGTTCGGGAAGAATTCGCGAAGGTCGGTGGTATAGGCCGCGAACAGCACCAGAGCGGCAAGCCCGGCCGAACCGATGGCATAGCCCTTGGTGACGGCCTTGGTGGTGTTGCCCACCGCATCGAGCGCGTCGGTCTTTTCACGGACCGAATCGTCGAGGCCGGCCATTTCGGCAATGCCGCCGGCATTGTCGGTAACCGGGCCATAGGCATCCAGCGCAACGACCATCCCGGCCAGCGCCAGCATCGACGTGGCGGCATAGGCAATGCCCAAGAGGCCAGCCAGCTTGAACGCGATGATGATGCCGGCAACGATCACCAGCGTGGGCAGCGCGGTGGCTTCCATGCTGATGGCCAGCCCCTGGATCACGTTGGTACCATGGCCGGTCACCGATGCCTTGGCGATCGACTTCACCGGGCGATA
>JBJOPJ010000157.1:0-4399 GCA_046050825.1 Pseudomonadota bacterium | reverse complement strand
ACAGTCCATTTGAGCAGGCGCATCATCGCGGTTGTTTCCTTATTCCCCGAACACCCGCGCGAAGATCGTGTCCACCGCCTTGAAGTGGTAATCGAGGTTGAACTTGTCTTCCAGTTCCTTGGCGGAAAGTGCGGCGGCCACTTCGGGATCGGCTTTCAGCAGTTCCAGCAGGTTCAGCTGGCCGTCCGATTCCCACACCTTCATCGCGTTGCGCTGGACCAGCCGGTAGGATGCATCGCGTTCCAGCCCAGCCTGGGTCAGCGCCAGCAGCACCCGCTGCGAGTGGACGAGGCCGCCCATCCGGTCGAGGTTCTTCTGCATGCGTTCGGGATAGACCAGCAGCTTGTCGATCACGCCGGTCATACGGGCCAGCGCGAAATCCAGCGTAATTGTGGCATCGGGGCCGATGTAGCGTTCCACCGACGAGTGCGAGATATCGCGTTCGTGCCACAGCGCCACGTTTTCCAGCGCCGGGGTAACGGCCGAACGGACCACGCGGGCCAGCCCGGTCAGGTTTTCGGTCAGCACCGGGTTGCGCTTGTGCGGCATCGCCGACGAACCCTTTTGCCCTGGCGCGAAGTATTCTTCGGCTTCCAGCACTTCGGTGCGCTGCAAGTGCCGGATTTCCACGGCCAGCCGTTCGATCGAACTGGCAATCACGCCAAGCGTGGCAAAGAACATGGCATGGCGATCGCGCGGGATCACCTGGGTCGAGACCGGTTCCACCGCAAGGCCCAGCTTGCTGGCCACATATTCCTCAACCGCAGGGTCGATGTTGGCGAACGTGCCGACCGCCCCGGAAATGGCGCAAGTCGCCACTTCGGCGCGCGCCGCGATCAGGCGGGTCTTGCACCGGCTGAATTCGGCATAGGCTTCGGCCAGCTTCAGGCCGAAGGTGGTCGGCTCGGCGTGGATGCCATGGCTGCGGCCGATGGTGGGGGTGAACTTGTGTTCATAGGCCCGGCGCTTGATCGCGGCCAGCAGCTGGTCAAGATCGGCCAGCAGGATGTCGGCGGCGCGGGCCAGTTGCACGGCCAGTGTGGTATCCAGCACGTCAGAGCTGGTCATGCCCTGGTGCATGAAGCGGGCTTCGGGTCCAACCTGCTGCGCCACCCAATCGAGGAAGGCGATCACATCATGCTTGGTAACGGCTTCGATCGCGTCGATCGCGGCCACGTCGATCGCGGGCTTGGTGGCCCACCAATCCCACAGCGCCTTGGCGCCGCTGGGCGGGACAACGCCCAGTTCGCCCAGCTTTTCGGTGGCGTGCGCTTCGATTTCGAACCAGATCTTGTAGCGTTCTTCCGGTTCCCAGATGGCAACCATCGCGGGGCGGGCATAACGGGGGACCATGTTCGACTCCTTGATCTGTCGGCCGAGCCGCTACGGGCAAGGCGCGCGCAAGGCAAGTGCCGCACGCGGATTTCAGGTGTTCCAGTCAAACCGAATCGTGCTGACGCCGGTTTCGCGGCCGTCAGCGGCGAAGCGGCGTTCGCTGATCGTGCCATGCCCGGCCCGGTCGATCAGGACAACCGTGGAACAGCGCGTGCCATAGACCGGGTTGGCAATGAACACGCCCGAAAATTCCGGCGCTGGCCCAGCGGGATCGGCGGCGGGATCGGCGGCGCGATCAGGCGTGCGATCCGCCAGCGCGGCGAACAAGGCCTGCGGATCGTCGCCCCGGTCCAGCCATTCGCCCAGCGCCGCTTCCAGCCGCAGGGTCTTGCCCCAGCGATCGTCGAACCCGCCGTTCGACATGCCGTGAATGCCGGGGGTAAGCGGCGTGTGCGCCGGGGCGGGGTGGTTGGACAGGTGCGCCGCTTCCTGCGGCCCCACTGCCAGCAGATTGAACGGGTTCATGCCCGCCAGATCGCCCAGCGGCTGGCCGGTCAGCCAGTTGGTCACCAGCGCGCCGCGCGTGGCAAGGTGGGGTTTGGGGAAGCCGTCCACCCGGTAATTCGTGACCAGTGCAAACCGGCGCGGCGCCACGCCCAGCCACGTTCCGCCGCCTTCAAGGTCGCGCCCGGCGATAATGCCGGTGTCCCACTGCGCCAGCGGGGCCGTGGGGCGGGCATGGAATTCATCGCGGTTGCCAATCGCCACCAGCTGCCAGCGCGGATGCGCGGCCCAGGCGATGGCGGCCACGCACATCTCAGATCAAGCCTTTGGCGCGCAGGCTGACATGCCCTTCGCGGCCGATGATCACGTGATCGTGGACTGTGATGCCCAGCAAGCGGCCGGCTTCGGCGATCCGGTTGGTGATGGCGATATCAGCCCGGCTGGGTTCGGGCGATCCCGAAGGATGGTTGTGGACCAGGATCAAGGCGGCTGCGCCAAGGTCCAATGCCGTTTTTACCACTTCGCGCGGATGGATCGCGGCTTCGTCCAGCGATCCGTCGGTAACCAGATCGTCCAGCACCAGCCGGTTCTTGGTATCAAGGTACAGCACCCGCACGCGTTCGTGCCGCAAGTGGGCCATGTCGATCGTCAGGTAATCGATCAGCGCCTGCCAGCTGGCCAGTATCGGTGCGTCCTGCACCCCGGTGCGGGCCAGCCGCCGCGCTGCCAGCGCCACGATCTTTAGCGCGGCCGCACTGGTTTCGCCCATGCCGGGGTGCTGGGCCAGCGCGCGGGAATCGGCATTGAACACCCCGGCCAGCGTGCCAAATCGCTTCAGCAGGCTTTTCGCCAAGGGTTTGGTGTCCTTGCGCGGGATGGCGGTCGCCAACAGGTATTCGATCACCTCGTGATCGCCCAACGCCTCGTGCCCGCCATCCAGCAGCCGCGCGCGCAAGCGGGCACGATGACCGGCGGCATCGTGCAGGGGCGGATTTTTCCGGCTGTCATCAAGCGGCAATTCATCCATGGCTCTCCATTGCCTTTCCAACCCCAAGCGCGCAAGGGTATGGCAATGGTCGAAGACCCCGGCGAACACTCTGAAATCGATGAACAAGCGCCCTTTTCGCGCCGGCATGGCCGCTGGCGTAAATTCGGTTGGGCCGGGGTGGCGATCGCCCTGCTGCTGGCGCTGGCATGGTTCAATCGCGCCGCGATCGTTGACCGGATTATTTCAGGACAGCTGAGCAGCCTTGGCCTGCCGGGGAAATACCGGCTCGAATCCGCCGGTCTGGGCACCCAAGTGCTAAGCGACATCGTGATCGGCGATCCGGCCCATCCCGATCTGACGATCGCGCGTGCCGAAATCGTGATCGTGCCAACTTTCGGCTTTCGCACAGTTGGCAAAGTTACCCTGCTGCGCCCGCGGCTCTATGGCACCGTGCGGCAGGCGCGGGCCAGTTTCGGCAGCCTTGATAAACTGCTGTTCGGCAAGGCTGAAAAGCCGCGCGGCCTGCCGGACATGGAGCTGGTGCTGATCGACGGGCGGGCACGGCTCGATACCGATTATGGCCCGGTCGGAATCAAGGCGGATGGCCGCGGGAACCTGAACGATGGGTTTTCCGGCTTTGTGGCCGCGGTTGCCCCGCGGCTTGGCTTTGGGGCCTGCCAAATCGACCGTGCGGCGCTCTATGGCAAAGTTGCGGTGATTGCGGCCCGCCCGCAATTTTCCGGGCCGTTGCGGCTGGGGGTGGTTACCTGCCCCGATCCGCAGTTGCGCCTGGCCCGCGCCGATCTGCAGCTTGAGCTGAGCGCGGCGCAAGCGTTTGACAGCTTCCGGGGCGGCGCTGAACTGAATGGCAGCGGTCTGGATTGGCATGGCACCCGGCTGGGCAAGCTGGCCGGGCGCACCGCTTTCAGCTTTGCGGCGGGTGATCTTACCGCCCGTTACCGCATCGGGGGCGAGCAGCTGGATGCGGGATATGCCGCCGCCGCCGCGCTTCAGGCCGAAGGCTTTGTCCGCAGCCGCGATCGCGGGGCGCGAATCGAAAGCGATGGCACGCTGGCTGGGCGCGAGCTGTCGGTCGGAGCCCAGCTTGACCGGCTGCTGAGCGGGCTGGTGCAATCGGGCGCGGGCACGCTGGTTGCGCCGCTGGCCGCGCAAATCCGGGGCGGGTTGGCGCATGAGGCGCGCAATAGCCGCTTTGCCGCCACTTACACGCTGCGAACCGGCGCCAACGGTTATGCCCTGACCATACCGCGCGCGGCAGTGCACGGCGCCAGCGGGGCAGACCTGTTCGCGCTTTCGCGCTTCCAGCTGGCTGCGGAAAACGCCCAAACCCCGCGGCTGTCGGGCAGTATCTCCACCGGCGGGGCAGGGCTGCCGCGCTTTGCAGGCGCGATCCAGCGCAGCCCGGATGGCCGCGCCGGCGCGCGCTTTGCGATGGCGGAATATCGTGCGGGGAGCGCGCGGATCGCGCTGCCGCTGCTGACATTGGCGCAGACCGCGGGCGGCGAAATCGGCTTTTCCGGCCGGGCCGAACTGTCTGGGCCGCTGCCCGGC
>JBJOPJ010000156.1:0-4419 GCA_046050825.1 Pseudomonadota bacterium | reverse complement strand
GGGATAGCCCGGCTTCCTGTAGCTTTTCAGCCACCAGCCGGGCCGTGAACGGGGTGGCATAGAGCGGAACCCCCAGTTCTTTCGCAAAATAGGGCACCGCGCCGATGTGGTCTTCATGGGCATGGGTCAGCACCACGCCGATCAGGTCTTTCTTGCGTTCTTCGATGAAATCGAGATCGGCAAAGACCAGCTCGATCCCGGGATATTCAGCGGCGCCGAACGTCATCCCCAGATCGACCATCAGCCACTTGCCTTCGCAGCCATAGAGATTGACGTTCATGCCAATCTCGCCAGATCCGCCTAGCGCGCAGAACAGCAGTTCCTTGCCCGGCTTCACGCCGGTTTGTCCCGGTTGGTATAAATCAAGGCAAGGCCTTTCAAAGTCAGGTCAGGTTCGACCCGGTCAAACAAGTGGGCATGTTGCTGGAACAACGGCGCGAGGCCGCCCGTAGCGATGACTTTTACCGGACGGCCAATTTCGGCCTTCATCCGGGCAATCATGCCTTCGATCATGCTGACATAGCCCCAATAGATGCCGATCTGCATCTGACCCACGGTATCGCGTCCGATCACGCTGGGGCTTGGCGGCGGTTCCACCGCGATGCGCGGCAGCATGGCCGCGGCATTATACAGCGCATCAAGCGACAGGCTGACCCCGGTGGCAATACTGCCGCCAAGGTAGGCGCCATCCGCGCCGATATGGTCAAACGTGGTGGCGGTACCAAAGCTGATCACGATCTTGTCCGCCGCTTCCAGCGCATGTGCTGCAATGGCGTTTACGGCGCGATCTGCGCCCAGCGCGCGCGGTTCATCCACTTTCAGGGCGATGCCCCATTCCACCGGCGCGCGCCCGGCGATCAACGCCGCGCTGCCGAAATATTTGAGCGCCAGTTCCTGCAGGTTGTGGAGCGCGCGCGGCACTACCGTGGCGATGATTACCGCGTCCACATCGGCGCGGGCATAGCCTTCCATCCGCAGCAGCTGATCCAGCCACACCGCGTATTCATCGGCGGTGCGTTTGGCATCGGTGGCGATGCGCCAGCGCTGCACGATCTCACCCGCGGCGTTGACCAATGCAAACTTCACATTGGTGTTGCCGTTATCGATGGCGATCAGCATCGTCCCAGTATCCTCTTACCTGTCGGCGGGAATTCAATCACGGGGGGCAAGCCGAACTTCACCCGCGTGGATCACTTGTGTCGTGCCGTCAGCGCGCCGCAGTTGCAAGGCTCCATCGTCGGTCAGGCCGGCAAATTCGCCCCGGATCGGTTCATCGCCCGGTTCCCCCACTAACAGGCCGGTGCCAAGCGGGTGCCCGGCCGCCAGCCAGCGCCGCACCAGCGGTGCCAGCCCGGCGCTGCGCCAGCGGTGCAGTTCAAGGTCGAACTGGCGGGCCAGACTGGCTGCAAAGGCATCGCGGTCGGGCGCCGGGCCGAACGCCGAAAGGGCGATAGTCTCGCGCCCTTCAACGTGCGGTGCCACGGCAAGGTTCACGCCGATCCCGACGATCACCGCATCCCCGACCCGTTCGAGCAGGATGCCGCAAAGCTTGGCAGGGCCGATCATGACATCGTTTGGCCATTTCAGAAGCGGAATGCGCGGCGGTGGGGTTAGCGCAGCAACGGCTTCGTGAACGGCCAAGCCGGCTACCAGCGCCAAAGTTCCGGGAGCTGGATCGCCCTGACCCAGCCGCACCACGGTGGACCCCATGAAGTTGCCGTGGCCATCGAACCACGCCCGGCCCAGGCGGCCACGCCCGGCCGTTTGGCGATCGGCCACCAGCCAATCCCCTTCCGCCAACCATTCCCCCGCAGCCAGCCGCCCCGCGATATCCGCGTTGGTCGAGCCGGTTTCGGGAACGGTGTGGATCAAGCTCCGCGAACGGGTCTTAGTGGAACAGCACTGCGGCCGCCGTCTGGGCATAAGCACCCAGGCAGTTGGTCAGCAGATAGCCCAGCGGCGAGATGAACAGCGCGGTGGCGCCCAGCAACACGGCGTGGGCCATGTCGCTTTTGCCCGTAACCTTGCCGGCCGCGTCATCGAAGTACATGACCTTGACGACCTTGAGGTAATAGAACGCACCGATAACGCTGGCAGCGATACCCAGCGCGGCCAGCGGAACCATGCCCGCCTGCACCGCGGCTTGAAACACCACGAACTTGCCCCAGAACCCGAACAGCGGCGGAATGCCCGCCAGGCTGAACATCACCATGGCCAGCCCGGCCGCGATCAGCGGGCGGGTGCTGGACAGGCCGGCAATATCGGCAATGGCTTCCACCGGATTGCCATCGGCGTCCTTAAGCATCAGCACGGCAACGAACCCGGCGATCGTGGTCGCCACATAGATCACCAGATAGACCAGCATCCCAGCCGCGCCCTGCGGCGTGGCGGTGGCCAGACCAACCAGCATGAAGCCAACGTTGTTGATCGACGAATAGGCCAGCAGGCGCTTGATGTTGCTCTGGCCGATCGCACCCAGCGCGCCAATCACGATCGAGGCGATCGCGGCAAAGATCACGATCTGCTGCCAAGCCGCGGCTTGCGGTCCGAAGGCTTCCAGCGCAACGCGCATGGTCAGGCCCAGCGCGGCGACTTTGGGGGCCGATGCAAAGAAGGCCGTAACCGGCGTGGGCGCGCCTTCGTAAACATCGGGCGTCCACATGTGGAACGGCACGGCGCTGACTTTGAAAGCCAGCCCCGCCAGTACGAACGTCAGACCGAACAGCGCTCCCTTGGCCATCCCGCCGCTTAGCGCGGTGGCTATGCCGGCATAGCTGGTGGTGCCGGTGAAACCGTAAGTCAGGCTCATCCCGAACAGCAGGATGCCGCTGGCCAGCGCACCCAGTACGAAATACTTCAGGCCGGCTTCGGCCGAACGCTGGTCGGTTTTGAGGAAAGCGGCCAGCACGTAAGCGGCCAACGAGTTCAGTTCCAGCCCGATGTACAGCGTCATCAGGTTCTGCGCCGAAACCATGATCCCCATGCCCAGCGCCGCGAACAGCACCAGGATCGGATATTCCGCGCGCATCGCCCCGGCCTTTTCGAAGAAGGGCGGCGCAACCACCAGCGTTGCCGCGGCGGCAATATAGATCAGGACCTTTGTGAATGCGGCAAAGGCATCGGCCGCGAACAGCCCGCCAAAGGCAGATGCGTCAGCCGGAGCCACCCCGCCCAGAGCGGGCAAGACCAGCACGGCGCAACCGGCCAGCACGGCAACCGCCGCCCAGGTCACCGCGCGCGCGGCGCGGGCGCTGCTGGCCCAGGCCGACACGAGCAGCAGGATCAGCCCGGCAATGCTCAGAACTTCTTCAGGCGCAACAAGGCGCAGAGAGTGCAACAGGTCCATCAGTGCGCCCCCTCATGCGCGGCATTTTCGCCATGTTCGGCAGCAGCTTTTGGCTTGCCAGCGGTAACTTTGGCATCCCCGGCGGGCTTGGCGGCGGCAAGGCGCGCATCCAGCGCGGCAATGTCGGACCGCATCGGCGCCAGGAAGCTTTCGGGATAGACGCCCATCCACAACACCACTGCCGCAATCGGCGCCAGCATCGCCAGTTCGCGCAGCGACAGGTCGGGCATGGCGGCGGCATCGGCGTTCTTCTGTTCGCCAAACGCCACGCGGCGATAAAGGTACAGCATGTAGGCCGCGCCCAGAATGATCCCGGTGGTGCTGACCAGCGCCACCCAGCTGGAGATCTGATAGATCCCGGCCAGGCTCAGGAATTCGCCAACGAACCCGCTGGTGCCCGGCAGGCCGATCGAAGCCATCGTGAACAGCAGGAAGAACAGCGCATACTTGGGCATGTTGATCGACAGCCCGCCATACCGGTTGATCTCACGCGTGTGCAGGCGATCATAGATCACGCCAACGCACAGGAACAGCGCGCCCGCCACCAAGCCGTGGCTCAGCATCACGATCATCGTCCCTTCCAGCCCCTGCACGTTGAACGCGAACAGACCGACGGTAACGATCGCCATGTGGGCCACCGACGAATAGGCGATCAGCTTTTTCATGTCGTGCTGCACCAGCGCGACAAGGCTGGTGTAAACCACGGCCACCATCGACAGCACGAAGATCAGCGGGGCATAGGCCGCCGAAGCTTCGGGGAACATCGGCAGCGAAAAGCGGATAAAGCCATAGCCGCCCATTTTCAGCAGCACGCCTGCCAGAATCACCGAACCGGCGGTGGGGGCCTGCACGTGGGCATCGGGCAGCCAGGTGTGAACCGGCCACATCGGCATCTTCACCGCGAAACTGGCAAAGAACGCCAGCCACAGCCACTTTTGCGCCGCCACCGGGAAGGCATACTGCATCAGGGTCGGCACATCGCTGGTGCCGGCTTCGTTCACCATCCACAGCATCGCAATCAGCATCAGCACCGAGCCGAGCAGCGTGTAGAGGAAGAACTTGTAGCTGGCGTA
>JBJOPJ010000155.1:0-4441 GCA_046050825.1 Pseudomonadota bacterium | reverse complement strand
CCCTTCATCGGCAATCACGCGGCCATATTGCAGGGTATCTTCGGGCGCAAAGCCCAGCACCACAGCGGCGGGGCTATCCGCTTCATGCAACCGTGCGATCATCGCCTGCATGGTGGCCGCGCGCACAAACGGCACATCGCCATACAGAATCAGCACATCGCCATCGAAACCCGCCAGCGCCTGTTCAGCCTGCTGCACCGCATGGGCCGTGCCCAATTGCGGGTCTTGCACCGCAATCGTGGCCGATGCCCCCAGCGCCTTTTCCAACTGATCGCGCCCGTGGCCTGCCACCACCACCTGCCGCGCCGGGGCCAGTTCCGCCGCGCTGGCCATCAGATGCATCAGCATGGGACGGCCCGCGATGGGGTGGAGCACCTTATGCAGGTCGCTCTTCATGCGGGTGCCTTTTCCGGCGGCGAGGACGATGGTCGCAAGGGTAGTATGATCAGTCATACCTGCACCCTTGCCAGACAAATCTTGCGCTTTCCAGAACGCGCGGGCAGTTGCCACCACGATGGCAAATTTTCCTTACGATGTGGTCGGATTCGATCTGGATGGCACGCTGCTGGATACCGGCGGCGATCTGTGTGCAGCGCTGAACCACGCGCTGGCTTTGGCCGGGCGTCCACCGGTGCCGCTGGCCGAAATCACCCGCCATGTTGGCGGCGGCGCGGCGCAGATGCTGCGCTCCGCCCTCACCGAATCAGGCGGGGTGGATGAAGCCGCGTTTGACGGGCTTCAGGCCGAATTGCTGGCATTTTATGTCCAGAACATCGCGCACCACACCGTATTCTTTCCCGGCGGTGAAGCCATGCTCGATGCGCTCGAAGCACGCGGCGTAAAGCTGGCGGTGGCCACCAACAAAAAGGAAAGCCTCGCCGTCCGCCTGTTCGAAGAACTGGGCATCGCCCACCGCTTTGCCTGCATCATCGGCGGTGACACATTGGGGCCGGACACGGCCAAGCCCCGCCCCGACATGCTGCACGAAATGGTCCGCCGCTGCGGCGGCACCCGCGCGGCTTTTGTGGGCGACACCACGTTCGACGTGGGCGCGGCAAAGGCCGCCGAAATGCCTGTGGTCGCCGTCCGCTTCGGCTTCAACGATCTTCCCGCGGACGATCTGGGCGCGGATGCGGTCATCGACCATTTCGACGAACTGGTGCCAACACTGGAGCGCTTGGGCTGACTACCCACTACCCCGCCAGCAATTCCGCCGCCGCCGGCCCTTCCTCCAGCAATTCAATCAAGGCCCGCTCATAACGCGACAGCCACCGTGTCGCGCGCGGCAGGCGCAGTGTCTTGCGCCATTCCTCCTGCCGCTCCACCAGCGCCATGACAGCGGGATGGACATAGCTTTTGCGGGCAATCGCGGGCGTGTTGCCCAGTCGTTCGGCCACATCGACCAGCAGCTCCTTCAACGGCACCCGGCCCTCGCCCTCGGCCAGAAATTGCAGCGCCATGACGCTCGCGTGCCAGGTGCGGAAATGCTTGGCGGTAAAGTGTTCGCCCATCACTTCGCACAACCACTGGTTCACATCCGCCGATCCCACCGGACATGGCTCGCCATCGTCATTCAGATACTGGAACAGATGCTGGCCGGGCAGATCCTGCATCTTGCGGACAAACCGCACCAGACTGCGGTCGGTCAGGCGCATTTCGCGCTGCTGGCCCGATTTTGCGCGGAACCGCAGGCGCAGCACCTGCCCTTTTACCGCTACATGGCGCATACGCAGCGTGGTTGCGCCAAAACTGTTGTTGCTGCGGGCATAGGCTTCGTTGCCCACCCGGATGCCGCCGGTGTCCAGCAACCGCACCACACTGGCAATGCAGCGCTCCCGGTTCAATGCACGGCGCGCCAGTTCATCCTCGACCCGCGTGCGGGCCAGTGGCAGCAACCGGCCAAAGGCGGCGCAACGGTCAAACTTCTCGCCTTCACGCGCGACGCGGAAATCGGGGTGATAGCGATATTGCTTGCGCCCCTTGGCATCGATCCCGGTGGCCAGAATATGGCCATTGGGTGCCGGGCAGAACCATGCGTCACCATAGGCAGGCGGCAGGGCAATGGCGTTCAGCCGGGCAATCTCGTCCCGGTCCGCAATCCGCACGCCCGCCGCGTCGTAATAGGCCCAGCCCTTGCCACATCGCCGCCGGGTTACGCCGGGCAGGCTATCGTCGACGTGGACCAATTGGGCGGGTTTGCTATCCATGGTGCGGCGAACGAGCCAGCCCCCCTTGCGGTTCCGCGACGGGCACTCCAATATAGTATGCAACACTAACAATTGTTCGCGAAGGAGCATCCCATGTCGGAAGAATACGTTCCCCCCAAGGTATGGCAGTGGGACAAGGCCAACGGTGGTGCCTTCGCCAGCGTGAACCGCCCCATCGCCGGGCCGACCAGCGAACGCGAACTGCCGGTGGGCAAGCATCCGTTCCAGATCTATTCGCTGGGCACGCCGAACGGCCAAAAAGCCACGATCATGCTGGAAGAACTGCTCCAGCTCGGCTTTTCCAATGCCGAATACGACGCATGGCTGATCAAGATTTTCGAAGGCGACCAGTTCTCCAGCGGGTTCGTCGACATCAACCCCAACTCGAAAATCCCGGCCATGGTCGACCGGTCGGGCGCCGAACCGTTCCGCGTGTTCGAATCGGGCGCAATCCTGATGCATCTGGCCGAAAAGTTCGGCGTGCTCCTGCCCACATCGGGCGCGGCGCGGGCGGAATGCCTGTCGTGGCTGTTCTGGCAGGTCGGCAGCGCCCCCTTCATCGGCGGCGGCTTCGGCCACTTCTACAACTACGCCCCGTTCAAGATCGAATATGCGATCGATCGCTACGCCATGGAAACCAAGCGCCTGTTCGACGTGGCCAACCGCCAGCTTGCCAAGACGCGGTTCCTTGCGGGCGATGATTACACCATCGCGGACATCGCCACCTACACCTGGTTCGGCAACCTCTATCGCGGCGAAGCCTATGGCGAGGCAGCGACGTTCCTGTCGATGCACGAATATGAACACGTCGGCCGCTGGGTGGGCGAAATCGATTCGCGTCCCGGCGTGCTGCGCGGGCGGTTGGTGAATTCCAGCAAGGGCATTGCCGAACGCCACGACGCCAGCGATTTCGATGCGCTGCCGCCCGAAGCGCTTCAGGGCATCGTCAAGGGCTTCTAAAAGACGCGTGGGGTGGCCTTGCGGCATCTGTGGGACATTCATGTCACTTTAGGTGTCGTTCAGGTCACCCCTTTTCATCCGCGATTCCCGCGCTATAAGCGCGCCTCCTGATGGGGCGTCGCCAAGTGGTAAGGCACCGGTTTTTGGTACCGGCATTCGCAGGTTCGAATCCTGCCGCCCCAGCCAGCATTGCGGCAAATTAGCCGTAAACAATCCCCCAGTTTCGGACACAATTCAGCGGGATAGCCATATTGCTGTCCGCCACCCGATGGGCGTATCGTTCCGTCATATCGAATATGATCGGGTGAAACATGCGGAAGGTCTGGATCGGTTTGGGTGCGCTGGCGGTGTGTCTGGCCACGTCGGTCAGGGCCAGCAGCGATTATAGTTGCACGCAGGATTGGAAGCTGGGCGAAAAAGGCGGGCCTGACTGCGCCGACCGGCCACTGCTCTGGCCCGGAAATGACAGCCGCTCCAATCTTTTCATGCTGTTACGCGGCGGACAGGGGCTGACCATCACGCCCAAACCCTTTGGCACTGCAGAATGGGAAGACCGCAGCTTCGGCCACACATTCTATAGCTGGAGCGGTCTGAGATCGACCTTCGGGCTGGAGAATGCCAATAGCGGCGGCGAAGGATCGCGGTGTGACAGTCTGGCCAGCGGGGCTGACGCTTTCAACGCCGCGCTAACCGCCAGCCGCGCCCTTCCCGCTGCGGAGCGGGAGGCGCTGGCCAAGGCGCGCGGCAGCATCGGCGCGTCCTGCCAATCGGGTGAAGGCAGCGTGGCATGGCCTGCACCGGCCAGTGCCAGCGGCAAGAATTTCCTGACGTATCTGATGGGTGCCGACAGCTTTTATGCCGGCAACTGGGACGCCGCACGCAAGTCTTTCACAGCACTCGGAAATTCGCGCGAGGCATGGGTGGCAGAAACCGCCACATATATGCTGATCCGCGTAGACCTGAACGCTGCCCAGCAAACCGCCTTTGACGATTACGGCGATTTCAAGGGCGCCGAAGCGACCGACCGTGTTGCCCTGGCCCGTGCGGGCAGCGCCATCGACGCCTATCTGGCACGGTTCCCCAAGGGCCAATATGCGGCCTCTGCCAATGGCTTGCGCCGCCGTGTGGCGTGGCTTGCGGGCGACATCGCGGGCCTAGGCCGGGCCTATGAAACCGCACTTGCCAACCAACCGCTGGACGGTTCTGGCGCAGCCGATCTGATTCAGGAAATCGACAACAAGCTGCTGTGGCAACAGGGCGCGGCAGGTGCCGTA
>JBJOPJ010000154.1:0-4468 GCA_046050825.1 Pseudomonadota bacterium | reverse complement strand
CCCGCAGGCGCGGCCGGGGCAAGGCCGATGCAATCGAACGTCAGCCCCATCGCCAACAGTTCAACCCAGCCGGCGCGCAGGGGCGGCTGATGGCTGATGGCAAACGGCAATGTCGGGTCTGGCTGATCGGCCAGCGCGGCGATGGCAGCGGCATCGGCCCGGCGGCCTTTCGCGAATACGAGCGAAAGTACCTTGGCTCCGGCTTGTCCGCTGCTGGTGCTAGCGCTGACGATGACCCCCCCCTACTCTACAACTGTCCGCCACCGTCTCTGGCACTAGTCGGGGGCATTCGTCGAGTCCCGAACCGTCGCTTTCCCGCGCGCGCCATAATTTGTTGAAATCATTCAGAACACACCAAGGGCCAGCCCTTCGGCCAGCGCAAAGCCAAGCTCGGCGCAGCGTGCCAGCTGTTCCGGCGGCACCTGCTTCGGCGCGAGGATCGCCTCGGGGGTTTGGGCGGCAAAGTTCAGGATCAGCGGATCGGCCACCCGCCTGAGCCGCCAACCGGTTACGATCCGGTCAAGTTGTGCCTGCGCGCCCTGCCCATCCGATCCGGCAGCGATCAGGCTGGCATAGGGCCGCCCTTCGATCTGCCCCAGCGCGGGATAATAGCAGCGATCGAACATGTCCTTCATCGCCCCGCTCATCGTGCCAAGGTTTTCCGGGCAGGCGAACAGATAGCCACCAGCAGCCAGCAAATCCGCCGGCGTGACGGCTTCGGCGGGCAACAGCCGCGAGCGCCCCTGCGTGGCGGCGTGTGCCGCCTGCGCCATGGCCCGGGCGGCTCCGGTGCGGCTGTGCCAGATGATCGCCAGTTCCAACATCGCACAAATCCCCGACGGCGCGGATCGCATCATCCGATTTCGCCGCCCGCTGGACAATCGCTGTTTACCCGCAGCGAATCCAGCAGGATTCTTCCGTTTGTGCCGCCAATGCGCTAGCGCGGCGGCGTGACTGCAAGTTCATCCTCGATCCTGGGCATCGACCGCTCTCTGTCAGGCCGCGCATGGCGCTGGCGCGGCGGCAACATGAACCTCGGTTCGGGCAACGCGGGCCTTGGCGGCGCCAACCTTGAACACGATCTCGTCACCCAGTTGCTGCTATCGCGCGGGGTCAGCCCGGATGATCTGGAACGCCACCGCAACCCCTCGCTGCGCGCGTTCCTGCCCGATCCCTCGGTGTTCCGCGATATGGACAGCGCGGCGGAGCGGCTGGCGCAGGCGATCCTGACGGGCGAACAGCTGACCATCTATGGCGATTACGACGTCGATGGCGCAACCAGCGCGGCCTTGCTGGTCCGCCTGTTGCGAATGCTGGGGCATCAGGCGCGCTATTACATCCCCGACCGCCTGCTCGAAGGCTATGGCCCATCGGGCGAAGCACTGGTCCGCTTGGCGCAAGCAGGTTCAAGCCTAATCGTTACGGTCGATTGCGGCGCAATGGCTTATGAGGCGCTGGACATGGCCCGCGCCGCCGGGGTGGATGTGATCGTGGTCGATCACCACAAATGCGCGGCCGAACTGCCGCCAGCCATGGCACTGGTGAACCCCAACCGGCTTGATGAAAGCGATAGTGGTGCGGAGCACGGCCACCTTGCGGCGGTTGGCGTGGCCTTTCTGCTGGCGGTGGCCACGGTCCGCACGCTGCGCCAGCGCGGCTTTTTCGAAGGGCAGCGGGAACCGGACCTGTTTTCGCTGCTCGATCTGGTGGCGCTGGGCACCGTGGCCGATGTGGCGGCGCTGCACGGCCTGAACCGCGCCTTCGTGGCACAGGGCCTCAAAGTGATGGCCAAGCGCGAGAATATCGGCATGGCCGCGCTGATCGATGCCAGCCGCCTCAGCCGGGCGCCCACGTGTTCGGACCTTGGCTTTGCCCTGGGGCCGCGCATCAATGCCGGCGGGCGCGTGGGCGAATCGACGCTGGGCGTGCGCCTGCTCACCACCGAAGACCCGGACGAAGCCCGCGCGATTGCCGCACAGCTATCCGCGCTGAATGAAGAACGCCGCGCGATCGAAGCGGCCGTGCAGGAAGCCGCAGAGGGCATGGTCGATGCCCAGCACAACCGTGCCGTACTGACGCTGGCAGGCAGCGGCTGGCACCCCGGCGTGATCGGCATCGTCGCAGGCAGGATCAAGGAAAAGACCGGCAAGCCCGCGCTGGTCATCGCGCTGGACGCAGACGAAGTCGGCAACGGCAAGGGATCGGGCCGTTCGATCGCAGGGGTCGATCTGGGCGCGGCGATCATCGCGGCGCGCGAAGCCGGGCTGCTGGTTGCCGGCGGCGGGCACGCCATGGCGGCCGGGCTGACCGTGGCCCCCGGCCAGCTTGAGGCATTGGGCGAATGGCTGGATGATCGGCTGGGCACCGCGGTCAGCGCGGCGATGGCCAACCAGTCGTTGCTGCTGGATCTGGCCGTTGCGCCGGGCGGCCTGCGCCCTTCGCTGGTCGAAGCGATGGAGAGCGCCGGACCTTATGGCATGGGCTGGCCGGGGCCGCGCGTGGCGGTTGGCCCGGTGCGGCTGGTCAAGGTTGATCTGGTTGGCACCGATCATGTCCGCATGATCGCGCGCGGGGATGATGGCGCCAGCTTTAAAGCCATTGCGTTCCGGGCCGCCAGCACCGAATTTGGGCAAACCTTGCTGCATGGCACGCACCAGCGCCGGCTGTGGCTGGCTGGCCGCGCCAAGATCGATGACTGGGCCAGCCGGCCGCAAGCCGAACTGCACGTTGATGATGCCGCGTTCATCGATTGACCGCGCGATTTTCATATTCTGTCCGCAAGCGGCATATTCTTTCCGCAAAGGGGTTGACCCCTGCCTAAGCGTTCCTTAAAGGCCCGGCCCTACCCCGGCGCCAGCCGGTGTGGCCCCTTCGTCTAGCGGTCTAGGACGCGGCCCTTTCACGGCTGAAACACGGGTTCGATTCCCGTAGGGGTCACCATTCCGGCGCGCCGGGGAAAGTTCTCCTTTCCCGATCTTCGACAATCCCCAAAGTGCCGCTCGGCGCCCGGTGTTCGCACGCGCATCGTGGCCCCACTCGCCGCATTCGGTCGTTGCCGCTGCCGCCCCACGATCCCTGTCACACAACTGTAACAATCAGGCGGCACTTCCTGCTGGTTGCTGCAAGAACCATCGCCTAGAAGCGCCCGGTCGATGACTGGAAAGCGCCCCCTTCCCATTGCCAGCCTGCTGCTGGCCGTGGCCACCGTTGCCGGAATGGCAGTGGCGGGCGCAAACTTATGGCTGGCTGTGGCGGTGCTGGTGCTGTGGACCGGTTCGCTGTGGCTTAGCGCCCCCGAACCCGAGATCGCGGTAGAACGCGTTGATGCCGCCGAAGTTTCGCGCGATGCCGTCAGCGAAGCGATCGAACCGCTGGGCCTGCCCCTGCTGGTGCTTGATGGCACGCGAATCACGCTGGCCAATGCCGCTGCCCGTGCCGCGCTGGGCAGCCACATTGGCGGCCAGGATGCGCGCATTGCCTTGCGCCACCCCGATGCCATGCGCTTGCTCGATATGGCGGACGGCGAAAGCGTCAGCATCACGGGCTTCACCGGCGCGCGCAGCTTGTGGCAGCTGACCCGGCGGCGGATCGACGATACCCGCTGGATGATCGAATTGGCCGACCGCACCGCCGAATCCGACGTTAGCCGCGCCCACACCGATTTCGTCGCGAATGCCAGCCATGAATTGCGCACCCCCTTGGCAGCGATCATTGGCTATGTTGAAACGCTGGCCGATGGCGGGCCGGCCATCGATGCGGAAACCGGCAAACGGTTTCTCGAGATCGTCCAGCGCGAAGCCAAACGGATGCTGTCGCTGGTCGAAGACCTGATGACGCTGAGCCACGTCGAAGCCGAAAAGCATGACCGGCCGTCTGAACGGATTGATTTGGCCCAGCTGGCCACACGGGTGGTGGCCGAAGTTTCGTCGCTGACGGGCAAGGAACGCGTCGAACTGACCGCAGCCGAACCCGGCTGCGCGGTGCGGGGCGATCCAGCCCAGCTCGAGCAACTGCTGCGCAACCTGATCGACAACGCGCTGAAATACGGCGGCCCCGACCAACCGGTAAGGGTTGCAGTGGCCCATTCCGGCAGCAGCGCCATCAGCCTGACGATTGCCGATCGCGGACCCGGCATCGCGCCGGAACACCTGCCGCACCTGACCCGCCGGTTTTATCGCACCGATCCGGGGCGCAGCCGCGCTTCGGGCGGGACCGGCCTTGGGCTGGCGATCGTGAAGCACATCGTCGAACGCCACCGCGCACAGCTCGACATTGCCAGCACGCTGGGCGAAGGCACGTGTGTAAAGGTCGATTTTCCAGTGCTTGAAGATGGTGCAGCGTGAATGTCACAAAGTTGTCACGCAACACCGCCAGAGGGGGCTTCGGACATTCCAACCCGGAGTATGATTCGATGAAAAAGTCCACCCTGTTCCTTGCTGCCGCCACCGGCGCTTCGTTGCTGCTTGCC
>JBJOPJ010000153.1:0-4533 GCA_046050825.1 Pseudomonadota bacterium | reverse complement strand
TCAGCGCATCACGCAGCTGCCCGGCCGACAGCGGCTTGAGCAGGTAGTCGTGGATGCCGCTGCCCACCAGATCGCGATAGAGCCGCACGTCGTTGACCTGGCCGGTGGCAATCACCACCGTGCCCGGCTCGCACACTTCGGCCAGCGCGTTGATATCGTTCAGCGGGTCGCCGCTTTCCGACAGGTCGACCAGCAGGATCGCCGGACTGGCCGCGATCGACAGGGACTGCACCGCATTGCGCAGGCCGCCCTTGTTGCACTTTTCCGGCTGCCAGCCCATTTCGATTACGACGGGGCGCAGCACATCAAGCGCGGCGTCATCGCAAATAAAGGCGCTGAAGCTGTCGCGGCTGCCTTGCGAACCGGGTTTCCAGGGTGCGTTCATGGTTTATTTCCCGCTCTGCGTGGTTTCTTGCTTCAGGCCCTTTTCGCCAGTCGGCGCGGCCTCGCGGTAGCTATTGATGGCCTTGGTCGAGCTCATGATCGTGGTTCGACCGGTGGCGTCGGCGCCATGGATCAGGTGCTCGGGGTCGGCGATCATCGCGGCCAGGTTTGAATTTGTGGCGCAGCCGAAATTGGCTGACGTGCCGTTGCCCAGGTTGGCGTCCGATTTGGAGGACCAGTCCGGGCAGCCCGGGACGGACGCGGTTGAGCGGGTTACGATCACACGCAGATTTCCGGCCGCGACATCGCCCGGGGTAACCGGGGCATCGGTGCTGACGAGGATCCCGAACCGGCCAGCGATCGCCTCGATCGATGCGCGCGCGGCGCTGTTGGCCAGGGGATCGTCAATATAGACCCGGTCGCCGTAATGGAGGCTGAGCGCCTCCAGCCAACCGGACAGGCGGCGCTGCTCGGTCAGGGGTAGCGCACCGGGGGGCGATGTCAGGTCCAAGCTGTAGTTGGTGCGCTGAACGATCGGCTGGTGGATGCTTTCCAGGCTGCGGTTGGTGGGCACGCCGCCGCAGCCTCCCAGCGCCAGACCGAGCGAGAGGGCGACCGCTGCGGCCAGCGTGGTGCGGGAATTGAGCTTACGCATCGCTGTTCACCTTTCTCAGTTCAGGTTGAAGCCGGGGACCGGCGCAGCGCTGGCATCGGCAGAGCGCTTGCCCCGCTTGTCCAGCTTGTTCTTCGGTTCGGCAGGCAGGGCAGGGGGCACGTCCAAGCCGCCGATTTTGGGGGCGGTGGCGGTGTCGGGCGCGGTGGTGGGGTGGGGCCGTTCGGCGCCAGACTTGCCATCGTTCTCCATGTTGCCCAGCAGGCGCTGAACATCGTTGGGGGCCTGGAAGCCGTCGGTTGGCAGCTTGACGTCGTTGGCGTCGATCGGGTTGACCAGATAGGGCGTGATCACGATCACCAGTTCTGTATCGCCGCGCTGGAAATTGGTGGAACGGAACAGCGCCCCCAGAATCGGCACATCGCCGGCGCCGGGCATTTTCTTGATCGTGTTCTGGGATGAATTGCTCATCAGCCCGGCGATCATGAAGCTTTGGCCCGAACCCAGTTCGACCGTGGTTTCGGCACGGCGCACGGTTAGCGCGGGAACCTGAAAGCCGTTGAGCGTGATCGATCCCTGGCTCGACAGTTCGGAGACTTCCGGCCTGACCCGGATCGAGATGCGGCCATTGGCCAGCACCGTTGGGGTGTAGGCCAGGCTGACGCCGAACTTCTTGTACTCCACCGAAGTCGTACCAAGCCCTTGGCTGATCGGGATCGGATATTCGCCGCCGGCCAGAAAATCGGCCGTCTCGCCAGACATTGCGGTGAGGTTGGGTTCGGACAAGGTGTTGACCAGCCCGATCGTTTCGCCCGCATCGAGCGCGCCCAGCAAGTCCAGCCCAAGGAACCGCCCGGCTGCGGCCAGCGTGGTGCCGGCCGCCATCGGTTTGACGCTGGTGGAATCAATCGTCGTGCCATCGGGCAGCAGCACCTTGGCGGTCTGGCCCATGCCGATCGGCGTGCCGGGCGCAAACCGCGTAAACGAAGTGCCGCCCTGGCCGATGCCGAACTGGAAGCCGCTGCCGCCCTTGCTGAACGAGGTCAGGTTGACGCCAAGCGTCTTGACCAGCGAATGGCTGACTTCGGCAAAGCGCACCCGCAAGTTTACCTGCAACGGCGTGGCCGTTTTCAGGCGGGTGATCACATTGGCTTCTTTGCCAACGAAGGCCTGCACCAGGCGCTGGGCCTCGGCCGCGTCTTCCGGCGCAGCAACCGTGCCGGTCAGCAGGAACGTGTTGGTTCCCATCGTCGATACCGCAACCTTGGCATCAGGCATCGCCAGTTGCAGCATCTGGCCAACGCTATCGATGTTCGAACCCACCCGCACGTTGGCAGACCAGATCACGGTGCCGCGTGCATCGCTGGCATAGACAGTGGTTTCACCCCCGGCCTTGCCAAACACATAGAGCTGGTTGGTGGATTTTACTTGCACATCGGCCACGGTTTCGTTGGCAACGAATACATCGCTCATCGCCCCGCTGACCGTGACCAGCTGGCCTCGCCCGATCGACAGCGCAACATCGTTGGTGGGTTTGATGACCGACTGCGCGTTGACGGCTTGGGCCGGCACCAGTGCCAGGGGCACGATGGCGCAGGCGGCCGTTAGGAGGGTGATGGCAAAGCGGTTCATCTGTCGGCCCTTCGGGTTGCCGCTGATACTGAAGCAGGTGCGGGCATGCGGTGTGTGGCGGTTCATTTCAGCGGCCCCTGACTGGTTCTGCGACCGTGGTCTTGCCGCGGGTGACGCGAACCACCGGTCCGTAAGACACAGCTCCGACGGAAGCTGCAGGCTGGCGGACATCGGCCACGGCTGCTTCGGCAGCGCGGGCGACCGGCGGTGCCGCGGGCATGGTGCGGCGCTGGAAGCGCGAAACATCGCCGCCGGTCACGAACGTGCCGCCGCCGTCGATCGGGCGATTCATCGCGTCGGAAAGGAGCTTTTCCTCTTGCTGCCGGCTGGCGTTGGCCGGAACCTTCAACGTCCCGCTGGCAATCGCACGGTCCAGTTCGCTGGAGTTGTCCGCAAGGCTGCGCAGCGACAGGCTGAGCGTGCCGATGGTTTGTGCGACAGCGATTTTTTCCGCGATCTTGGGGGTCACTTCAAGCGTGACGGTGCGGACGTCGCGAACCACGGTTTTGCCCTCTTCAACCGTGGTTTCGGTCGATTGGTCGGTGGCCAGCACGCGCACGTTGCGCAAGATCGTTTCGGCAGCCTTGAGCGTGTCTCCGCTATCGTTCGAACGCACGCTTTGCGTCAGCATCAGGTCAACGTGGTCGCCCGGGAAAACGAAGCCGCCAACGCCGGTCTTGGCTGAAACCGGGATCGTGATGGCGCGCATCCCGGCGCCAAGCGCGGCAGCCAGAAAGCCGCGGTCGCCCGGCGGGACGAGGGCGCCTTGGGTCACTGGTTGGCCGGCGGTTACCGGATAACGGACCACCGTGCCAAGCAGCTTGTTCATATCGGCCTCGCCATCGATGAAGTAGGCATCTTGGACCATTTCCTTGGGCCAGGCCTGAAACGAGATCGCATCGGCGGTGATGATGGTGCCCACGGGCAAGGCGCGTTGGGCCACCAGCACTTTGGGGCCGCGGGGAACTTGCTGAGCCGCTTCCACTTTGGGGGCACTCGATCCGGCCAGCAGGCTTCTGGCGGCCAAAGCGGTGCCGATCGCAATGACCAGGGCGCTCATCAGCAGCATCAGCTTCTTTTTATCCATGGCTATGCAAGCCCCCTAGAAAATCTCGAACTTAGGCGCGGTATTTCGGGCAAACTGGTTAAAATCCCGTTCACCCAAGGCCGCTCGCGGCGGTTGTGCGGTAAAAATTCGGTAAATACTGGACCGCCAGGATCCACAGACCCGCGGCCGAAATGGCCACGCCGTACGGTATGGCCAAGCGCTCGCGCTGGCGGCGTGCGATGTGCCAGGCGCCCAGCGTCGCGGTCAGAATGCCGCCCAACAGCGCCATCACCACCAGCAGACGGAGGAACCACAGCGGTTGGATCCACAGGGCTAGCGCGGTCAGCAGTTTGACATCGCCCCCGCCCATGGCGCGCAAGGCAAACAGCACGGCCAGCGCTGCGAACGTGGCCAGCGCGATCCCGATCTGCCACGCAATATCGGGCCACAGCGCCAGGCCGCTGGCCCACCAGAACACCGGGGCAGTGGCCGCGATTGACGCATTCAGCCAATTGTCGATCTGGCGGCGGCGCAAGTCGGTGAAAGCGGCAATCAGCAGCGCGATTGCCAATGCGCCCAGCAATAGGTAACGAATTTCGACGTGTGGCATGGTGTGCCCCCTGAACCTGAGGACACCTCTAAGGGTCATGACTTACCAAAAAGTAACCACCCGCAGGAGGATGGAATTAGCCACATGACCAACCGGCGCGCGATCCCCCCTGCTGCCGTGGAAAGCCACTGGCAGGCCGCCGATGGCCATGCGCTCCGGCGGATCGATTGGCCTGTGCCGGCCGGGTCGGCCAAGGGGTCGCTGCTGTTCCTGCCGGGGCGGGGCGATTTTTACGAAAAGTATCTG
>JBJOPJ010000152.1:0-4601 GCA_046050825.1 Pseudomonadota bacterium | reverse complement strand
TTCTCAACCACAGGTATAGGGCAGCAAAGAGCGCGCGCAAGCCCTCCTATTGCGGGGGCAATTTCCGGGTATTCGCGGCCGCTTGAGCCGCTTAGCGGTGCTGATAGCCCAGCGGGCGGGATGGATCGGGGGCCGCCCCGTCCAGCAGGATCGGAGCCGGGCCGGGCGCCTGCGCCGCGCCGATCCGCGTGGCTTCGACCGGCGGCTTGGCGCCGGGTGGCAGCGTGAACAGCAGCTGGTAATCATCGCCCCAGCGCAAGGCTTCGGCGCGGCGTTCCTCGGGACAGCCAAGCGGCACGGCACGGCTATCAATTGATAGGCACACGCCGCTGGCCGCGGCCATGCGCGCGGCATCCAGCAGGACGCCGTCCGATACGTCCATCATCGCCGTGACATGGGGCGCCAGCGCGATGCCTTCGGCCAGTCTGGCCTGCGGACGGCGATAGGCAATGCTGTCACCGTGTCCGGCCCGCAGCGCTTCCAGCCCGATCATGGCGGCGCCCACCGGCCCGGTGATCCACAGCGTATCGCCCGCCCGCGCGCCGCTGCGCGCCGGCACGGGGCGGTGCGTGGCGCGGCCGATTGCGGTCAGGCCAAGCGTTTGCGGCCCGTGGCCGCCGCTGACGGTATCGCCGCCCAGCAGCGCCGCGCCGTAATGGTCCAGGGCCTGTTTCAGGCCGATCAGGAACCGCGCATCGTCTGCGCCCAGCTGGTATCCCAGCAGCACGCCCAGCGGCTGTGCGCCTTTGGCGGCCAGATCGGAAATGTTGGTGGCAACCAGCTTCCACGCCACGTCGGCGGGGTCTTGATCCGGCAGGAAATGCACCCCTGCAACCATTGCATCGTGGGTCAGGACCAACGTTTCGCCGCCCACGTCCAGTACGGCGGCGTCATCATCCAGATTGCGCGCCGCCGGGTGCGGGGCCAGCGCCCGCAAGGCAGCGATGAAGGCAAGTTCGCCGTTCAGCGAGCTGGCCTTACCGAACGGCCTTGGCCACGGCATCCAGCACGCCGTTGACGAATTTGGCCTCGCGCGCTTCGAAAAAGGCATGGGCCACGTCAACATATTCGCTGATCGCGGTGGGGGTGGGCACATCGGCGCGGGCCATCAGCTCCCAAGCGCCCGCGCGCAGGATCTGCAGCATGGTCTTGTCCAGCCGTTCCAGCTTCCAGCCTTCGGCCAGACGTTCGCCCAGCAGGCCATCGATTTCATCGCGGCGGGCATCGACGCCCTTTACCACCGCGTCGAAGAAATCGACTTCGGCTTCGGCATACTGATCGCCCTCGATTTCCGCGCCCAGCCGGTGGCGGTGGAATTCGTCGAGCAGGGTGGCCATCCGGGTGCCTTCCATGTCGAGCTGGTAGAGCGCCTGAACGGCGGCGAGACGCGCTGCGGCGCGCTCTTTTGAACGGGCTTTCATAGGCCGAGCCTTACTTCGATCGAGCGGGCGTGCGCGGGCAGGCCTTCGGCTTGGGCCAGCGCGATGGCGGCGGGGCCAACAGCGCGCAGGGCCGCTTCGTCAAGCTGGATGAAGCTGGTGCGCTTCATGAAGTCCAGCACCGACAAGCCAGAGGAAAACCGCGCGCGCCGCCCGGTGGGGAGGACGTGGTTGGGACCGGCAACATAATCGCCGACGGCTTCGGGGGTCAGCCGGCCCATGAACACCGATCCGGCATGGCGGATCGCGTCCATCAGCGGCTGGGGATCGTCCACGGCCAGCTGCACGTGTTCCGCCGCCAGCGCATTGGCCAGCGCGGGGGCTTCGTCAAGGCTGGCCACGGTGATGATCGTGCCGTGGGTGTTCCAGCTGTCGGTCGCCACCGGTGCGGTGGGCAGGGTGGCCAGTTCGGCGGTGACGCTTTCGGCCACGCGATCGGCAAAGGCCGCATCGTCGGTGATCAGGATCGATTGCGCGGCGGGATCGTGTTCGGCCTGGCTGAGCAGATCGGCGGCGGTCCATTGCGGATCGTTGCGGCCATCGGCGATGACCAGAATTTCGCTGGGTCCGGCCACCATGTCGATCCCGACCACGCCGAACAACTGGCGCTTGGCTTCGGCCACCCAGGCATTGCCCGGGCCGGTGATGACATCGACCGGGCTGATTCGCGGCGTGCCGTAAGCCAGCGCGGCCACGGCCTGCGCTCCGCCGATCCGCCAGATTTCATCCACCCCGGCCAGATGCGCGGCGGCCAGCACCAGCGCGTTGACTTGCCCCTTGGGTGTGGGAGTGACCACCACCAGCCGTTCAACCCCGGCAACTTTGGCAGGGATCGCGTTCATCAGCAGCGACGAGGGATAGGCCGCCCGTCCGCCCGGAACATACAGCCCGGCCGCGTCCACCGCCCGCCAGCGCGCGCCCAGCCGCACGCCCGCACTGTCCACTTCATCGCGGTCGGCCGGCAATTGGGCGGCGTGATAGGCGCGGATGCGCTGCGCGGCCAGTTCCAGCGCAGCGCGCAGATCGGGATTGAGCTGTTCGAACGCGGCGCGGCAGGTTTCGGGCGAAATCCGCCAGTCGCTCTCGTTGGTCAGGGTATGGCTGTCAAACCGGGCGGTCAGTTCGGCCAGGGCTTCGTCGCCGCGATGGCGCACATCGCCAAGGATCAGCTTCACATCGCGCGCCACATCGTCCTCGCTCTCGCGCCGGTCGGCGACAAGGCGGGCAAAGGCTTGGGCAAAGCCCGGATCGCGCGAATCCAGCCGCAGCATCAGGCCGCTTTCGCTTCGGCAACCAGCGCGCGGAACCGTTCGACCAGCGCGCCCACGCGCTCGTCGGTTTTCAGCGCGGCGCGGTTGACGATCAGGCGGGCGGAAATCTGCAGGATTTGGCTGGTTTCAACCAGACCGTTGTCCTTCAAGGTCCGGCCGGTGGACACCAGGTCGACGATCCGGCTGGCCAGGCCAAGGCCCGGCGCCAGTTCCATCGCCCCGTTCAGCTTCACCACTTCGGCCTGAATGCCCAGCCGTTCGAAATGGCGGCGGGTCAGGTTGGGATATTTGCTGGCCACGCGCAAATGGCTGGCCTGGCCCGCCTGCTGGCGCTGTTCAACGGGTTCGGCCACCGACAGGCGGCAATGCCCGATGTCCAGATCGACCGGCGCATAGAGATCGGAATAGGCAAATTCCTCGATCACGTCGGAGCCGACGATGCCCACTTGCGCCGCGCCATGCGCAACGAACGTGGCCACATCGAACGCGCGGACGCGGATCAGGCGCATATCTGTGCCTTCACAGGCGAACGAAAGCGCGCGTGACTTCTTGTCGTGGAACTCGGCTTCGGGCACCACGCCGGCACGGGCCATCAGCGGCAGCGCTTCATCAAGAATGCGGCCCTTGGGAATGGCAAAAGTTAGCGGTCGGGACATAACGGCCGGCGTTTAGGCGCGCGGCGGCGAAAGGGCAAGGATGGCTGAACACGAGCAGGCTGAGAAAAAGGCCGCGGGGCAATACCAGTTCACCGACATCAACGCGACCGGGCCGGGCATGGTGACCGCCGCATTCGCCAATCAGGTGGCCTATTGCACAAGCGCGAACGCGCCGGTCACGGCGCGGGTCGTGGCGGCGGTGCAGGCGCTGCTCGAGCGCGGCGAGGGTGGCGCGCTGCTGGATGCCGTGCGCGACTGGCCGGGCGCGCCGCTGGCGGATGCCCTCCCGCTGCGGGTGGCCGGCGGGATCCATGCGCTGCACTTGCGCGGCGCGCAGCCGGCGCTGGCGGCGATTTATCGCAACGAGGCCGGGGTGGATGACGCCGCGATCGTGGCCGCGGCGATCCGTGCGCACGAGGCCGAATTGCTGCCCTGGCTGGATGGTCCGCCGCAAACCAACGAAGCCGGGCGTTCGGCCAATTTCATCGCCGCGCTGCTGTGGCTGGCGGGGGCCGGGCTGCCCGCACGGTTCCAGTGCCTTGAAATCGGATCGAGCGCGGGGATCAACTTGATGCTGGCGCGCTATCACTATGACCTTGCCGGGGTGCAAGTCGGGCCGCAGCCCGGTGCGATGGCCTTTGCGCCGGACTGGGGCGGCAATCCTCCGCCCGACCAGCCGATTGAAATCGTGCAGACGCGCGGCTGCGATGTGGCCCCGGTCAACCTGACCGACCCGGCGCAGGCGCTGCGGCTGCGGGCCTATATCTGGCCCGAACACACGGTGCGATTCGAACGGATGGCGGCGGCGATTGCACAAGCGGCGATCGTGCCGCCCGATCTGGTGCGCATGAACGCGGCGAATTTTGCCGAGGCCGAACTGGCCAAACCGCAGGCCGCCGGGACAACGCGGGTGCTGATGCATTCTATCGTCTGGCAATATGTCCCCGCCGATCAGCAGGCCCGGGTAACCGCGGCGATGGAAGCGGCCGGGGCGCGGGCCACGCCGGAACGTCCGCTGGCGTGGATTGCGGTAGAGGCGAACCGGGTGCTGCACCTGCATGAATTGGTGGTGCGGTATTGGTCGGGCCAAGCAGGCGGGCCGGGCGATGGCACGCCCACGCTGCTGGCGCGCGCGCACCCGCACGGCGCCGCGATTGATTGGATCGTATAGCCTGCGCCGATGGTTCAGGCGGCGGCGTGCGTGCGGTCAAGGAACTGGTCCAGCGCGGCATTGA
>JBJOPJ010000151.1:0-4693 GCA_046050825.1 Pseudomonadota bacterium | reverse complement strand
GGATCGTTCGCCTTGGCGATATCGACCCTGAGAACCGCATCGCCTCAACCCAGGTTGCGGATGCGCGGGTCGAATACACCGGCAACGGTTCTGTCGGTCGCGCCAGCCGCGAAGGCTGGTTGAGCAAGTTCTTCAACGCGATTTCGCCCTTCTGAAAGTGGTTTCGATGCTGGTCCGGTTCATCCTTCCCCTGATCGTTTCGCTGGCAGCACTTCTGCCCGTCCCGGCCATGGCCGAACGCGTGCGCGATCTGGGTGAATTTCAGGGCGTGCGCACCAACCAGCTCACCGGCTATGCCGTCGTCGTCGGCTTGGCCGGAACGGGCGATGACAATCTCGAATATCTGACGCAGGCGATGAAGGGCACCGCAGGCCGCCTTGGCGTGCAGCTTCCAGCTGGCGTTTCGCCGGGGCTGAAGAACGCTGCCGCCGTCGTCGTCACCGCAGAACTTCCCGCTTTCGCCAAGCCCGGCCAGCGCATCGACATCACCGTATCCACCATCGGCAAGGCCAAGTCCCTGCGCGGCGGCGCGCTGATCCTTGCCCCGCTTTATGGTGCTGATGGCCAGATCTATGCCATGGCACAGGGCAACCTTGCCGTGGGCGGTCTGGGCATTGCCGCGCGCGATGGATCGCAGCTTACCGTCAATGTCCCCACCGTGGGCCGCATTGCCGAAGGTGCCACGGTCGAACGCGCGGTCGCCACCGGTTTCGACAGCGGCGAAGTGCTGCGCTGGAACCTGTTTCAGGCCGATTTCCTCACCGCACAGCGCGTGCGCGACGCCATCAATGCCCGCTTCCCGCAAAGCGCGTCGATCGAAGACGGGGTAACGCTGGCCCTGCGTCTTCCGGCAGGGGCGGATTCGCGCGCCACCACGATGGCCGCCATCGAAATGCTCGACATCACCCCGGCGGAAACCCCGGCCCGCGTAATCGTCAACAGCCGCACCGGCACCGTGGTCATCAACAGCGCGGTGCGTCTTTCCCCGGCAGCCATCAGCCATGGCAAGCTGGTGGTGAAGATCGACGAAAAAAGCCAGGTTTCGCAGCCCGGCCCGTTCAGCCGGGGGCAGACCGCCGTAACCCCTTCCAGCCAGATCGATGTGCAGGAAAAGGAGGCCAAGGTCGCCCTGTTCAACCCCGGCGCGTCGCTGTCGTCATTGGTCGACGCGCTGAACCGGCTTGGCACCAGCCCTTCCGATCTTGTCGCAATCCTTGAAGCGCTGAAACAGGCGGGCGCGCTCAAAGCTGAAATGGTGGTGATCTGATGGCCGCCCTAGCCCCCCTTTCCGGCACCACCGCCGTTTCGCTGACGCCCACTGCGCAAACCGACCGGCAGAAACTGTCAGCCACGGCCAAGCAGTTCGAAGCCATCTTCGTGCGCCAGATGCTGGCCAGCGCCCGCGCCGTCGATTTCGGCGGTGATGACGTGTTTGGCCAGATGGACCAGACTTTCGTGCAGATGCGCGATGAACGCTTTGCCGAAATCGCCTCGCAAACCGGCGCGCTTGGCCTTGCCGCGCAGATCGAACGTCACCTTGCCGCGCTGCTTCCGCCCGAAACGGCCCCGGACGAAGGGAAGGCATAAACCATGGCATCCGACCTTCTCTCCATCGCCCGCAGCGGCGCACAGGCTGCCCGCATCGGGCTGGACGTGACCGCGCAGAACATCGCCAACGCCTCGTCCTCCGGCTATGTCCGGCGCTCTGCCAGCTTTTCCGAAGTGGCCGCCACCAGCACCGATTATCGCCGGGGCGACGTTTCGCTTTCCGGCGTCCGGCTGGATTCCATCGTCCGCAACGCCGATGCGTTCCGCCAGTCCGAAGTGCGCCGCACCGGATCGGACACCGCGCGGGCCAGCGCCGAAGTTTCGGGCCTGACCGATATCGAATCCGCTATCGAAAAATCGGGTGTCTATGACGCCATCGTCGGCTTCGAATCTTCGCTCCAGCAATTGGCCGAAGCGCCTGCCGACACGTCCCTGCGCACCGCCGTTCTGGAAAAGGCGCGCACCATGGCGGGCACGTTCCAGATCGCCGCGCAGGAAATGGATGCGGCAGGTGAAGGCCTCCGATTCCTTGCCACCGATAGCGTATCGCAAACCAACACCATCGCGCAGGAACTGGCGCGCACCAACGCCCGCCTTTCGCGCGCGGCTGATGCCAGCAGCGACAAGACCGCCCTGCTCGACCAGCGCGACAAGTTGCTCGAAGACCTCAGCAACTATGCCAACATCTCCACCACTTTCGCCAGCGACGGCACTGTCGCGGTAAAATTGGGCGGCAGTTCAGGGCTTGATCTGGTCACCGGCAACAGCGCCGCCACCATGGGCATGACCACCGCCGCCGATGGCACCATCAGCTTCGATGTTGGCGGCAGCGCGCTCACACTGTCGGGCGGTTCGCTGGCAGGGCAGCAACTGGCGCTGGGCAAACTGTCGCAGCTCAAACTGGACGTGGACGGGCTGGCCGAAGATATCGTCAGTACCTTCAACGCCGCTCAGGCCTCCGGCGCGGATCTTAACGGGGCGGCAGGCGCGGATATCTTTTCCGGCACCACCGCCGCCACGATGACGCTGACCGTCACCGATCCGCGCAAGCTGGCAACGGCGGCGGCGGGCAGCGCGGCCGGAAGCCGGGATTCGACCAATCTCACCACTATCCGCAATGCGCTCGCCACGCTCGACCCGGCAGGTGGCATGGACGACATCCTGTTCGACGTTTCAAGCGCGCTTGCGGGCCGCAATGTCACGTTAGGTGCTCTTCAGAACATCTCTGACACCGCCAAAATCGCCCTTTCCGCCCAATCCGGCGTCGATCTGGATCAGGAAGCGGTCAATCTGGTGCGGTATCAGCAGGCTTTTCAGGCCTCCGGCAAAGTCATGCAGGTCGCCTCCGACATTTTCGACACCCTTCTGGGAATCGGGTAAAACGCCATGACCACGATCTTCGGCACATCGACCAGCGCCTTCTACGAACGGTCCCTGACCGACCTTACGGCCCTGCGCAAACAGGCCGAGGAAACGCAGGCCGAAATGTCCAGCGGCCAGCGGCTTCAGCGCTCATCCGACGATCCGGTCGCCGCATCGCGCCTGCGCAGTCTGGCCCGCGCCGACACGCTGGATAAAGTGGACGAAGCCGCCGCCAACCGCGCCACGTCGGACCTGACGCTGACCGACGATGCCCTGTCGCAGTTCGCCACCGTGGTCACCCGCATTCAGGAACTCGCCACGCAGGCCGCATCCTCCACGCTCAGCGATGCCCAGCGCAAGGGTATCGGTGCCGAAGTCACGCAGCTTCAGGAAAACCTGGTCGCGCTGGCCAATGCCCGCGACAGTTCCGGCCATGCCCTGTTCGGCGGGGAAAGCGCAGCCGATGCCTATACCCTCGATGCGGCGGGCAATGCCACATATGCAGGCACTGCCGCTGCTGGCGCACTGTCGCTTGGCAACGGCCAGTCGGTCACGCGCGGGCTGACCGGGCCTGACTTCCTGAACTTCACCTCCGGCGGCGCATCGGTCGACCTGCTGGCCGTGACCAAGACTTTGGCCGACGCCCTGACGTCGGGCAGTGGCGGCGCAACCGCAGCCAATGCCGCGCTATCGACGCTGGGCGACGGGCTGACATCCATTGCCAACGCGCAAACAGTGGTCGGCTCGCGCCTGAACTGGGTCGAACTGAACGTCGACCGCCGCACCGCCATGTCGGAACAGCGCGCGGTTGAGCAAACGGAAGTGGGCGGCGTCGATCTGACAGAATCCATCGCCAAGCTGCAGAACACCATGCTGGTGCTCGAAGCCAGTCAGGCCAGCTTTTCCAAGCTCGCCAATCTTTCGCTGTTCAGCGTGCTCAACTGATCGTCACGCCGCCAGACCGGGATAGCCTTTCATGTTCGTGATCATTGGCCTCGTCATTCTTCTCGCCATGGTGTTCGGCGGCTTTGCCTTTACCGGCGGCGATCTCGGCCCGGTGCTGCATGCGCTGCCGCACGAAATGCTGATTATCGGCGGGGCGGCGGTGGGCGCGATCGTCACCGGCAACTCGATGCACGAACTGAAAGGTATCGGCGGCGGATTTGCCAAGACTTTCAAAGGGCCAAAGCACAACAAGCAGGACCACGTCGATGTGATCGTGCTGTGTACGAAGCTGATGAAGATCCTGCGCAGCGATGGCCCGGTGGCGCTGGAAAGCCATGTCACCGACCCCAAGAACTCCCCCATCTTTGCCGAATATCCGCGTCTGCTGGCCAATCACGCGCTGGCTTCGCTCATCTGCGATACCCTGACGCTGATCGTGGTATCATCGGGCACGCTTGAGGTTCACGCCGTCGAAGACGTGATGGATCACGCCATGAAAACCCATTTCCACGAAGAACACGAAGCGCAGCACGCCATTCAGGGCCTTGCCGACGCATTGCCAGCACTGGGCATCGTCGCCGCCGTGCTGGGCGTGGTCAAGACCATGGGTTCCATCGACAAACCCCCGTCGATCCTTGGCGGGATGATCGGTTCGGCGCTGGTCGGCACGTTCCTTGGCATTCTGCTGGCCTATGGCATCGTCGCGCCCATGGCAGGCCGCCTGAAGCAGGTGCTGGAACAGGATGAAATGATCTTTCAGGCGGTCAAGCAGGTGATCATCGCCAGCTTGCACGGCTGGCCCCAGCCACTGGTGGTTGAAAGCGCGCGTTCGGGCCTT
>JBJOPJ010000150.1:0-4696 GCA_046050825.1 Pseudomonadota bacterium | reverse complement strand
GCGCGATGGCACCGTGCCCATTACCGATCCGCTGCTTGACCTGATGCTGCGCGCGCTGGATGTGCTGGCCGATCACGTCACCGCTGCGCGCGACAGCACCGAACCACCCGAAGACACCGCGCTTCAAGCAGAACTCACCGCCGCCATGGCCGCCAATGCCGGTGCAGCACCTGCCGCCGCGGCAACAACAGAACCCGCCGCTGCCGCACCAGAGGTCGACGACGATTTCGGCCTCGATTTCGATTCATTGCTGGACGAAATCGCCCCGGCCACCCCCGCAACCGCTGCGGAAAAACCGCGCTGGGATGCACGCCTGCGCCCCCATTCCGGGGCCATGCGCAATGGCAGCGAACCCTTGCTGATGCTGCGCGAAATGGCCGATCTGGGCGGGCGTTGCGAAATTTGCGACATTTCCTCCATACCGCCGCTCGATTCGCTTGATCCGGGCGTCGGCTATCTCGGCTGGACCTTCAGCTTCCCCGGCAATGTCGATGAAGCCGCCGTGCGCGATATCTTTGATTTCGTGGGTGATGATTGCACGCTCGCCATCGGCCCCAACGGCGAAATGCCGCCAGTGCAGTATCCGGCCACGCCAGTCGCGGTGATCGCGCCGTCCCCTGCCCCCATGGCCGCGCCTGCCGCCGCACCGGCGATCGCGGCACCGGCTGCGCCCGCTCCAACCACTGCCGTCACTTCCACGCCCGAACCTGCGCCCGCCAGCGCTCCCGGCGGCCCGCCCGCACCGCCCAGCCCCGGCCAGTCGATCCGCATCGAACTGGGCAAGCTCGACAAGCTGATCGACGCGGTGGGCGAACTTGTGATCGCGCAGGCCATGGTCGCCCAGCGCCTGTCGGGCGAAGGCATTGCCGTGTCCGAAGAACTGGCCGTGATCGAAGGCCTTACCCGCGACATTCAGGAATCGGCCATGGCCATCCGCGCCCAGCCGATTGGTTCGGTGTTCAGCCGCGTGCCGCGCATCCTGCGCGAACTGGCATCCACCACAGGCAAGCACGTTCGGCTGGATGTGTCGGGCGAAAGCACCGAACTCGACAAGACCGTGATCGAACGCTTGGGCGAACCGCTAACCCACCTCATCCGCAACGCGGTCGATCATGGCATCGAACCGGCTGACGAACGCATCGCGGCGGGCAAATCGCCCGAAGGCACGCTGACGCTTGCCGCAGAACACAGGTCAGGCCGCATTCTCATCCGCATTGCCGATGACGGCAAAGGCATCGACCGCGAACGCGTCTTCGCCAAAGCGGTCGAAAAGGGTCTGGTCGCGCCTGATACCGTGCTGTCGAAGGAAGAAATCGATGCGCTGATCTTCGCCCCCGGCTTCTCCACCGCACAACAGGTGTCCAACATTTCCGGGCGCGGCGTGGGCATGGATGTGGTGCGCCAGAACGTGAAGGATCTGGGCGGACGCATCACCATTGAATCCGAACCCGGATCAGGCACCACTTTCACGCTTACCCTGCCGCTTACGCTGGCCATTTCAGACGGCATGGTCGTCAATGTCGGGGATCAGACGCTGGTTGTGCCGCTGGCCAACGTGGTCGAAAGCCTGCGTCCCGAACCCAACGAAGTGCAGGCCCTTGGTGTCAATCGCTGCATGATCAACGTGCGCGGACGCTTTATTCCGGTCATTCCGCTGGCCCACGCGGTCGGTGCGGAAGGGGCGGTGGAACAGGCCAAGGACGGCGTGCTGATCGTGGTCGAAACCGAAGGCGCAGGCCGTGCCGCGCTGCTGGTCGATGCCATCTGCGACCAGCGTCAGGTCGTGATCAAAAGCCTCGACACTCACTATCGCTCGGTCGAAGGCGTGGCCGGGGCCACCATCCTTGGCGATGGCCGGGTTGCGCTGATCGTCGATGTCGACAGCCTTGTTTCCCGCACGCTCGCATCCAACACTCCCCAGATTGCAGAAGCCGCATGAGCCTGATGGAAGCCCTTGATGCGTCGATGCCTGGCATCAGCCCCGGCATTTATGACGAGGCCGATTTCCGCGCGATCAGCGAAATCGCCCATGCCGAAGCCGGTATTGTCCTGCCGCCCGGCAAGGCCATGCTGGTCTATTCGCGCATTGCCCCGTTGGTGCGCGACAGTGGCTGCGCCACCTTTGGGGCCTATATCCTGCGCATCCGCGAAAACGCCGTCGAACGCCAGAAAACGATCTGCGCGCTGACCACCAATCACACCTTTTTCTACCGCGAAGCCCACCATTTCGAACATTTCGCACAAGATGTCCGCCCCGGTTTCATCAATCGGCTGCGGCAGGGCGGCAAAGTGCGCCTGTGGTCGGCGGGCTGTTCCAGTGGCGAGGAAACATGGTCGCTGCTGATGACGTTTCTTGGCGCGGACTCGTCCGAAGGACACGATCTTGCCCGTCGCGACATTCGCCTGCTGGCCAGCGATATTGCCACCCACGCGCTCGAAAAGGCACGCAGCGCACGCTATCGCGCCGATGATCTGAAGGCCGTTCCAGATGGCATGACACGCCTATGGACCCGCGCATCAGGTGAAGAGGCTGTAATCGCCCCCGAAGTGCAACAGCTTGCCCGGTTCCGCTCGCTCAATCTTCTGGGTGATTGGCCGATGCAGGGCCAGTTCGACGTCATCTTCTGCCCAACGTGATGATCTATTTCGACAACCCCACCAAGGAACGGCTGGTCGCCCGCTTTGCCGAAAAGCTTCGGCCCGGCGGCTGGCTCTATATCGGCCATTCCGAACGCGTGACCGGGCCTGCGACCCAGACCCTCGCCACCATGGGGCCAACCATTTACCGCAAGAGGCCAGCATGACCATTCGCGTCGTCATTGTTGACGATTCCGCCACCATGCGCGCCATCCTGATGAACCGGCTGGGGAAAGAGCCGGACATCGAAGTCATCGCGGCGGCTGCCAACGCCGCCGAAGGCCGCCAGATGATCCGCGAACTTGATCCTGATGTGGTCACGCTCGACGTGGAAATGCCGGGCATGAACGGCCTCGATTTTCTTGCCAAGATCATGGAACTGCGCCCAACCCCGGTCATCATCGTGTCGGGCGCAACGCAGGCGGGCGCCGAAGCCACTGCCCGCGCGCTGGCTCTTGGCGCGGTCGATTGCTACGCCAAATCGGGCGGCATCGGGCTTGAAGACGGCGGACGGCTGGCCCGGATGATCCGTGAAGCCGCAAAGGTCCGGTTCTCGGCCCGCGCCCCTGCCGCCCGCCGTGTCGCGCAGGAAGCGCGCGGATCGCTCAGCGAACGTCCGGCACTGATCGCCATCGGCTCATCCACCGGCGGGGTTGAAGCCTTGCAAACCGTGTTGGGCAGCTTTCCACCCGATTGTCCGCCAACGGTCGTGGTGCAGCACATCAATGCCCGCTTCGCGCCAGCGGTTGCCCGCACGCTCGATAAATCCTGCCCGCCCACCATCATGCTGGCCCAGCCGGACATGCCGATGAAGCCCGGCCACGTCTATCTTGCGCCGGGTGACGAACGCCATCTGTCCATTGGTGGCGGCAGCGGCGGCCACTATCATTGCAGGCTGCGCGGCGGTGATCCGGTATCCGGCCATCAACCCAGCGTCGATGTGCTGTTCCATTCGGTCGCGGAAACGGTGGGACCGCGCGCGGTGGGCATCCTGCTGACCGGCATGGGCGCGGACGGCGCGCAAGGCCTGCTGGCGATGGCGCGCAAGGGCGCGCATACCATCGCGCAGGACGAAGCAACCTGCACCGTGTTCGGTATGCCCCGCGCGGCCATCCACCTTGGCGCAGCCGCCGTCGTCGCGCCGCTCGGCTCCATCGCCCGTCACGCCTTCAGCAAGGCGGCCTGATCCATGAACCTTGATCGCCAGATATCCACCGCGTCCCCGGTCGAACGGGTTACCGTGATGCAGGGCTTTGCCCTCGCCAGCGCCAATCCCAGCCTCGAATATTCAACCGTGCTCGGCTCGTGCGTCGCCACCTGCCTTTACGATCCTGAATCGCATGTGGGCGGCATGAACCATTTCCTGCTGTCAGAACCGCCCGCCAACACGCCCGGCGTGAACATCGACGAACACTACGGCGTCTATCTGATGGAACTTCTGGTCAACGAAATGATGGCCAAGGGCGCGCGCAAATCGCGGCTCAAGGCGCATCTTTATGGCGGGGCCAACGTCAACCGCAACATGATGCGCATCGGCTCGATGAATGCCGATTTCGCGCGCGATTTCCTCCGCCGCGAAGGCATTGTCCTGATGCGCGAAGACCTTGGCGGCACACAGGCCCGCCGTGTCGATTTTCGCCCGGCATCGGGCCAGGTCCGCCTCCGCACGGTGGAAGACCGGTTCGCGCCCCCTGTCCAACCCACCCCGCGCCCGGCGGTTGCCCGTGGCGATGTCGAACTGTTCTGATCGGAAAAGCGAGTTCTTCCCATGAACACTCTCACCAGAATCCTTACCGTAGATGACAGCCCCTCGATGCGGGCGCTCCTCAACCATGCGCTGTCGGGCCAAGGCTTCGACGTGTCACAGGCCGAAGACGGCATGGCCGCGCTCGACTGGCTGGCCATGAACGAGGTCGATGTCGTCATCACCGATATCAACATGCCCCGCCTTGACGGTTTCGGCCTGATCGAACGCCTGCGCGAAGGCAGCCGCCATCGCGACCGGCCCATTCTGGTGCTGACCACCGAAAGCTCCGAAGAGAAAAAGGCCCGCGCCCGC
>JBJOPJ010000149.1:0-4719 GCA_046050825.1 Pseudomonadota bacterium | reverse complement strand
CCACTGAATTCCGGCGGGCTTACCTGGGCTTTGATGGCACGATGCCCGGCGGGTTTGGCTACCGGGTAGAGGCTGATTTCGGCAGTTCGGCTGTTGATCTGACCGATGTGTACCTGACCTGGAAGGCCAATCCCAAGCTGACTTTCACTGTGGGCCAGCACAAGCCGTTCCAAAGCATGGAAGACATGACGTCTGATCTGTTCACCAGTTTCATGGAGCGTGCCGCGTTCAATACGGCGTTCGGGTTCGAACGCCGCGTTGGCGTCAGCGCTACGTACCAGGGCAAGGCCGTGTTGGTGCAGGGCGGTGTGTTCACCGATAATGCGGCTGATCTGGGCGCCGATTCGAACAACAGCTACAGCGTGGACAGCCGGGTGGTATTCATGCCCAAGCTGGGCAATGCGCAACTGCACCTGGGCGGTTCGTTCCACGTCCGCGATTTCAACGACTTTGCCAGCACCACCCGCTATCGCGCGCGGCCCTTCGTTCACACCACCGATGTCCGGCTGGTCGATACGCGCAGCTTTTCGGCCAATGGCGAAACCGCCTATGGCCTTGAAGGGGCCTATATCAATGGCCGCTTCCACGCCACGGCGGAATCAAGCTGGCTGCGCGCGCATCGCCCCGGACTGGCCGATCCCACCTTCAACGGTGGCTATGCCGAACTGGGCTATCTGCTGACCGACGATGTTACGGCCTACAAGGGTGGGGTCTATGATCGCATTCGTCCCAAGCACCCGGTTGGCAAGGGCGGCATCGGCGCGCTGCAGGCGAACGTGCGCTATGATTGGCTTGATCTTTCGGATGGGGTGGTCGTTGGCGGGCGTCAGCAGGTCGTCGGCGCATCGCTGCTGTGGATGCCGACTGACTATGTCCGCTTCATCCTGAACTATGGGCACCTGTGGTTGAATGATGCCGCCGTAATGGCCGGCAAGACCGATTATCAGGCGGATTCGATCGGAATGCGCGCCCAGTTCGATTTCTAAAGCGCGCGCAGGGCGGGGAGCAGCTGGTCAAAATGGTCGATCACCGCATCGGCCCCCAGCTCTTCCACCGCCATGTCGTTAAACCCAAAGCCGACCGCAACGCAGGGCATCCCTGCGGCGCGGGCGGCGCGGGTATCGAACGTGGTGTCGCCGACATAAGCGGCGCGGCCGCCGCCCAGTTGGGCCACCATGGCATGCAGGGCATCGGGCGCGGGCTTGAGCGGATAGCTGCCGCCGCCGCCGATCACGCAGCCAAAGCGGCCCAGCAGGCCCAGTTCGTCCAGCAGCTTGATCGCCAGCGGCTGGGGCTTGTTGGTGACCAGCGCAAGCCTGGCCCCGGCCTTCTCCAAGGCATCGAGCATGGCCGCTCCGCCGGGGTAAAGCGCGGTGTGCGCGGCGATGTTGGCTTCGTAATAAGCCAGCAGTTGGGGATAAAGTGCGGCTTCGTCCACCCCCTCATCGCCGCCGGTCAGGGCCAGCGCGCGGCGCAGCATCAGCCGTGATCCACCGCCGATCAGCCCGGAAACCGCCGTGTCCGACACCGCCGGACGGCCAATCAGCGATAGCGCATGGTTGACCGCGGCGCCCAGATCGCGCGAGGTATCCAGCAGGGTTCCGTCAAGGTCGAAGCCAACGATGGCAAAGGGCAATTCGTTCATCTTGCGTTGTAGTGGCGCGCCCTAGTGGAAACGACAAGGATTTGCTGGCAAAGACCCAATTTATGAGCGCACAAACCCCTCTTGCCGTTATCACGCTTGCCGCTGGCAAAGGCACCCGCATGAAAAGCGATCTGCACAAGGTGCTGCACCCGATTGCGGGCCGGCCGATGCTGGAACACTTGCTGGCCAGCGTGGCCGATCTGGCCCCCGCGCGGCAAGTGGTGGTGGCCGGCCATGGGCGCGATCAACTCGAAGCCCAGCTGGGCGGCCGCGCGGCGATTGCGGTGCAGGATCCGCAGCTGGGCACCGGCCATGCGGTGCAGCAGGCCGAAAGCGCGCTGGCCGGGTTCGATGGCGATGTGTTGATCCTCTATGGCGACGTGCCGTTCGTTTCAGCCGCCACGATGCGGGCCATGATCGCCCGGCTCCACGCAGCCGATGCGCCGGCCGTGGTGGTGCTAGGCTTCGAACCGGCCGATCCGCTGCACTATGGCCGCGTGATCGCCGCTGGCGATACGATCGTGAAAATGGTCGAATTCAAGGACGCAACCGAGGCAGAGCAGGCTTGCGGCCTGTGCAATTCGGGGCTGATGGCCGCGCGGGCGGCCGATCTGTTCGAATTGCTGGCGCGTGTTACCGACAACAATGCGCAAGGTGAATATTACCTGCCCGATGTGGTCAACATCGCGCAGGCCGATGGCCGGCGCTGCGCAGTGGTGGTCACGGCCGATGCCGATGAAGTGGCCGGGATCAACAGCCGCGCCGAACTGGCCGCCGCCGAAGCGCGTTGGCAGGCCCGCCGCCGGGTGCGCGCGATGGACGAAGGCGCCACCCTGATCGCGCCCGAAACCGTGTGGTTTGCATGGGACACGGTGATCGGGCGCGATGTGCTGATCGAACCCAACGTGTTTTTTGGTCCCGGCGTGGAAATTGCCGATACCGCGGTTATTCGCGCCAATTGCCACATCACGGGCGCGAAAGTTGGCCCGGCGTGCGAAGTTGGCCCGTTTGCCCGCCTGCGCCCCGGTGCGGTGCTGGAACAGCAGGCCAAAGTGGGCAACTTTGTCGAAGTGAAGAAATCTACGTTGGGCAAAGGGGCCAAGGCCAACCATCTGGCGTACATCGGCGATGCCGAAGTGGGGGCGGGGGCCAATATCGGGGCCGGCACCATCACCTGCAATTACGATGGCTATTTCAAGTACAAGACCGTGATCGGCGAACGCGCCTTCATCGGCAGCAATTCAGCGCTGGTGGCCCCGGTCAAGATCGGTGCAGACGCGATCGTTGGGGCGGGCAGCGCGGTAACCCGCGATGTTTCGGCCGGCGAATTGCGGATCGTGCGCGGCGAACAGTTGGTCAAGCCGGGCTGGGCCGATCGTTTTCACGATGCGATGAAAAAGAAAAAGGCCGCGGAAAAGAAAGGCTGATGCCCCGGCGGGGCGCCAAAACCTGTTTCTCGGTTTCTCAAATACTCTAGTCAAGGCATTGATCCCATGTGCGGAATTATCGGCATTGTTGGCAAGGAAGACGTGGCAGAGCGGCTGGTCGATGGCCTGCGCCGGATGGAATATCGCGGCTATGATTCGGCCGGGGTCTGCACGATCCATGATGGCCAGCTGATCCGCCGCCGCGCGCCGGGCAAGCTGATCGGGCTGGTCCGCGAACTGGCCCTGCATCCCGCACCCGGCGCCACCGGGATCGCCCACACCCGCTGGGCCACCCACGGCGCGCCGACTGCCGCCAACGCGCATCCCCATGCCACGGCCGAACTGGCGCTGGTGCATAACGGAATTATCGAGAATTTCCGGCAACTGAAAGACGCGCTGACTGGCCGCGGGCGGGTGTTCGAAAGCGATACCGACAGCGAAGTGGTTGCCCACTTGCTGTCCGAACAGGTCGAAGCGGGCAAGAGCCCTGAAGCTGCGGTCAAGGCCACGCTGCCCCAGCTGCGCGGCGCTTTCGCGCTGGCCATCGCGTTCCGGTCCGATCCGGACATGCTGATCGGCGCGCGGTTGGGTTCACCGCTGGTGCTGGGCTATGGTGATGGGGAAACCTACCTTGGGTCCGATGCGCTGGCGCTGGCCCCGCTCACTCAGAAGATCTGCTATCTTGAAGAAGGCGATTGGGTGATCGTGCGCCGCGACGGCGCGCAGATTTTTGACAAGGACAACCAGCCCGTTACCCGCCCGGTCACCACTTCTGGCGCGTCTGCCGCGGCGATTGAAAAGGGCAATTTTCGCCATTTCATGCAGAAGGAAATCTTCGAGCAGCCCACCGTGGTGGCGCAAACGCTGAAAAGCTATATCCGCCAGGTCGATCAATCGGTGGCGCTGCCGCAGTTCGATTTTGACCTTTCGGCGATCAGCCGCGTCACCATCGTTGCGTGCGGGACCAGCTTTTACGCGGGCATGGTGGCCAAGTACTGGTTCGAACAGTTCGCCCGCCTGCCGGTGGACATCGATGTGGCCAGCGAATTTCGCTATCGCGATCCGGTGCTGGAACCGGGCGGACTGGCGCTGTTCATCAGCCAATCGGGCGAAACCGCCGATACGCTGGCAGCCCTGCGCCACTGCAAGGCCGCGGGCCAGACGATTGCGGTGGTGGTCAACGTGCCGACCAGTTCGATGGCGCGCGAGGCCGATCTGCTGCTGCCAACCCATGCCGGGCCGGAAATCGGCGTGGCTTCCACCAAGGCGTTCACGTGCCAACTGGCCGTGCTGGCCGCGCTGGCGGCGCACCTTGCGGTCAAGCGCGGGCGCATGGACCGCGCGGAAGAAGCCACGGTGGTCAAGCACCTGCTGGAAGCCCCGGCGATGCTCAATGCCGCACTCAGCCACGATGATGAAATCGCGGCGATGGCCCCGCTGATCGCCCCGGCGCGCGATGTGCTCTACCTTGGGCGCGGACAGGATTACCCGCTGGCGCTGGAAGGCGCGCTGAAGCTGAAGGAAATCAGCTACATTCACGCCGAAGGCTATGCCAGCGGCGAAATGAAGCACGGGCCGATCGCCCTGATCGACGAACTGGTCCCGGTGATCGTCCTCGCCCCGTCGGGCCCGCTGTTCGAAAAGACC
>JBJOPJ010000148.1:0-4767 GCA_046050825.1 Pseudomonadota bacterium | reverse complement strand
GTTGTCCATCAGCGCCTTGTTGCCGCCGGTCAGCACTTGCACCCAGATGCGGCTGGGATGGCTGGGGGCAGCCTTCTTCGCTTTCGCATCCTTGGCGTCTTTGGCATCTTTCGCCGCCTTGGCGTCCTTTACCGCGACCTTGGCATCCTTGGCCGCGCGGACATCCTTGGCCACGGGCTTTTCAACCTCTTTGGTCGCCGTGCGCGAAACATCGGCCGGACCATCGGGTCGTTCGCCGCGCGGATCGGACTTGACCGGCTGCGGCGCGGGCTTGGCTGGCAGACGCGTGATATCCACCGCCGCCGTTTGCACTTGCTGCTCCTCTGGCGGCGGGGTAAAGCTTTTGAACAGCGCGGAAAAATCAGCAGGCTTTTCCGGCGCAGCCGTACTTTCCGGCATCGAAGGCGGGATGGCCTGCGGCGTCAGCGCAGCAACCGCCACTGGCGGCGTTGCTGCAGCAGGCGTTGCAGGCGGAGGCGAAGCTGGCGGAGCAAGTGCCGCTACAGGCGCTGACACAGGCGACGCTGCCACAGGCGTAGCAGTGGCTGGCGTTGCGGTTGATCCACCAAGCCTGGCAAGATCAAACCCGGTCGACGGCTGAAGCGCAGACGATGCGGCGACTGGCGGCGTGGCAACTGGCGGCGCGGCTGGCTGTTGAACGGCAGGCGGCGATGCCATCTGCGTGGCCACCTGCACGGACGGGGTTGTCACAGCCGGCTTTGCGGTAACCACCGTTGGCGACGGCGTGGGCGTAGATGCAGACTTCGCACCGGGCGGCGTAAATGCCGGGCGCGGGGCACCTGGCGGCACATCAAGCACCGACAGCACCGTGGGCCGCTGCGCCGCTTGCGCCGGCACTGAAGGATTAGCCGCCGCCAGCACGGCAGACGACGCTACAGGCGCCGCTGCAACAGGCGCGGGTGAAGGCGCCTGCGATGTCGGCAAAGGCCGTGGGATCGCCTGCGCTATCACCACCTTTTCATCACCCTTGCCGGGTCTGCGGCGTTTTTCGCGGCTGGCCGTTTCGGTTGCCTTGGCCTTGCCCGCCGTGGGACCAAGCGGCGCCCCCGTCGGAATCAGTCCCGCTTCGGCAGCACGCGGCAAACGCGGGTTCAGGGCGGCATATTGCACCACCCTTGCATCGTCGCGCCCGATATCGGCAGCGCGAGGGAAGCGGCCTGAATTGGCCGCCGCTGCCTGCTGCGCCGGGGTAAGCCGGGGCATATAGCGCAGATAGGGCGCAATGCCCGACGCCAGTTCCTGCGGCATGGAGGCATAGGCGATGGCCACCGCTTCATCCGGGCCGCCCGTAACCGCCATGACGAACGTGCGCGTGCGCCAGGTTGAACGATCCTGCTTCTGGATCAACGGGGCCAGCAAGGCCTCTGCCCCACGTCGGTCACCCGAAATCGCAAGGCTCATCGCATAGCGGCGCGTCACGTCATCGTCGGCACCTTTGGCCAGCGCCACCTGATACCAGCGTTGCGCCCGGCCATTGTCTCCCACCAGATCGTAGGCAAGCCCGCGATCCGCTGCCATCGTGGCGGGATCGGCGCCCGCCCGCTCCGCCTCGTCAAACGCGCGAACGGCATCGACCGGGTTTTCAGCCGCAAGATAGGCCTTGCCCATCAGCACCCGCGAACGCGCGTTGCCCGGCTGCACTTCGTTGGCGCGCGTCAGGAAACCGATGGCCGCATCGCTATCGCCCATGCGCAGGGCCGCGTCTGCCGCATCGAACAGCGCAGGCGCATTGCGCGGATCAGCCGCGAGTCGCGCCAGCGCCGCATTCAGATCACGGCTGGGGCTGGGCGCGATAGATTGTACCACCGGGTGCGATACGGATGTGACCGGTCCATCAGGATCATCGTCGGCCTGTGCGATGGCACGCGGAGAAACAGCCGCCAGCAACAGACCAATGGCCAGCGCGGCAAACCGGGGAAAACCCTGCGCGTAGGTGAAACGATTCGTCATCCAGCCGCGCTCATACCGACCCAAAGATGAAGCGGCGGCAACAGGCCGCCGCTTCGCACATATTTACTGGTTGTTCTGACGACCGAGGAAGCGGGGGATGTTGAGCGAAGCTCCTTCATCGCCTTCATCATCCGAACGGCTGCCGCGCGACAGGTTGGCCATGCGTTCAAACAACGTGCTGCCCGCACCCGGCTTTGCCGCAGGGGCTTCTTCCGTGCGGCCCAGACGCGGCATTGCAGGTTCAACTGCTGGCGCTGCTTCTGTTGGCGCTTCAAGGCCGCCCAGCAACAGTTCGTCGCTGGCAGGCTGCGCAGGCGCTTCCTGTGCCGAGGAAAGATCGAGCGTAAGATCAAACGGTTCAGGCTGGGGCGCAGCAGGCTGCACTGGCTGAACCTGTTCCACGGCAGGGGTCCATGCCTGCGGTGCCGGTTCTGGCGCAGCAGGCGAAGCGATAATCGGTGCTTCCGGGGCCGATGAAGGCACGGCAGGTCCGCGCGCAGCCGACGGGATCGACACCGGACGCGCGGCCACTTCGGCCTGTTCGACGCTTTGTTCGATACCGGTGGCAACCACCGAGACGCGAATCTTGCCGCCCAGATTGGGGTTGAAAGCCGAACCCCAGATGATGTTCGCATTGGGATCAACCAGTTCGCGAATGTGGTTCGCGGCTTCGTCAACCTCAAGCAGCTTCATGTCGTCGCCGCCGATGATCGAGATGATCACACCCTTGGCGCCCTGCATCGACACGCCATCCAGCAGCGGATTGGCGATGGCGCGTTCTGCGGCTTCCAGCGCGCGGTTGGGGCCTTCACCCTCACCGGTGCCCATCATCGCCTTGCCCATTTCGCCCATCACCGAACGCACGTCGGCAAAGTCGAGGTTGATCAGGCCCGGCATGACCATGAGATCGGTGATCGACCGCACGCCCTGCTGCAACACTTCGTCGGCAAGCTGGAACGCTTCCTTGAAGGTCGTTTCCGCCTTTGCCACCAGGAACAGGTTCTGGTTGGGAATGACGATCAGCGTATCGACATGCTTCTGCAGTTCTTCGATCCCGCTTTCGGCGGCGCGCATACGGCGCGTCCCTTCGAACAGGAAAGGCTTGGTCACCACGCCGACCGTCAGCACACCCTTGCGGCGCGCAGCTTCGGCAATGACCGGAGCCGCACCCGTGCCGGTGCCGCCGCCCATGCCGGCGGCGATGAACAGCATGTGCACGCCTTCGAGCGACCGTTCGAGATCTTCAAGCGTTTCTTCGGCAGCCGCACGCCCCACTTCGGGGCGAGCACCCGCGCCAAGACCTTGCGTAATGTCAGGGCCAAGCTGGATGCGGTTTTCCGCGATGGAATTGTTCAGTGCCTGAGCATCGGTGTTGACGACGACGAAATCGACGCCTTCGATCTTGGCGTTGATCATGTTCGCAATGGCATTGCCACCGGCACCGCCAACCCCGATCACCGTGATCCGGGGACGAAGTTCGTCAATTGCCGGCGGTCCGATGTTGATGCTCATTATCAGTCTCCCAAGCGGGTCTGCTTCGCCTTTGGCGGGACTTTGCCTTTGGCGAGATTACAAAAGTTCATCACAACCTGTGGCACAAGGCAGTCAGACGAATCAAAGGCGGTTTGGCCTTTTCCACAGGTTGCAACACTATGACGGAGCGTAATTCCCCCATTTTGGAGGATGAGCGCCGCAAAATCCGTTCAAAAATAGTCACGCACGGCCCGTAAAAGCCGACTCGCCAGCTTCGTTCCCTTGTAAGACACGGTTGGCGCATAGGCCGGACCAATGGCCCGGATATCAACCGGGTCAGCCGCTGCAAACAACACCAGCCCTACCAGCGTCGATGAACTGGGCGTAGCGTGGCCCGGAGGCAGCCCCAGCATTGTCGGCGGCGAACCGATCCGCACCGGACGGCCAAGCGCAGCCTGGGCATAGTCGGCAAGGCCGGGAAGCTGCGCCCCGCCCCCGGTCAGCACCACCTGCTGCCCGGTCTGCCCGACAAAGCCGAGCGCCTTGAGCGCCTTGGACACCTCTTCGGTAAAGAACCCCAATTGCTGGGTGATCACCGAAATCAGTTCGGCGCGCGGAATGCGGTTCTTGTCGTCCGCATGGCGCGCCACCGGCCCGCCTTCAGGATCACCCGGCGCGTTGACCGGAATCATCTCGCGATGGTCGGCCGGACTGGCGATGGCCGATCCCGACATGCATTTCAGCCGCTCTGCCTGATAGCGGCGGATGCCAAAAGCCGAAGCGATGGCGTCGGTAATATCGCCCGAACCGTACTGGATCACCTGCATACCCAGCAACATGCCCGCCGCATGGACCGAAACGGTCGTCACTTCTGCGCCAAATTCCACCAGCGCCACACCCAGTTCGCGCTCTTCCGGGGTAAGGCAAGCGTGCCCCGCCGCAACGGGCGATCCGACCACGGTTTCCACATCGAGATGCGCGTTCTGCACCGCTTCGGTAATATTGCGCACCGGCGCGCCATCGGCCAGCATGACATGGATATCCACGGCCAGCCGTTCAGCATGAAGCCCCTTGGGGTTCGGCACACCATGCGCGCCATCCAGCGTATAATGCGCAGGCTGGGCGTGCAGCACGGTGCGGCCATCAGGCTGAATCACTTCGCGCCCGGCCACCAGCAGATGCTCGATATCGTCCTGCTCGATCCGGCGGCCGCCGATATCGACCTCAATCCGCGCCGTAGTGCTGGCAAGCCCCGCCCCGGAACAGCCGATCCACACCTTCTGGATGCCGATGTTGGCCATCTTTTCAGCGCGTTCAATGGCA
>JBJOPJ010000147.1:0-4770 GCA_046050825.1 Pseudomonadota bacterium | reverse complement strand
TTTCGACAAGGCCGTGCCGATCATCACCACGATGACCACGGAATGGGGCGAAGGCGATCCCGAAGGGCTGGCCAAGCTGTTGAACGAAGCGATGGACGATCCTGACCTGGCCGAACCGCTGCTGTTTCAGCGCAATCGGGTTTGGGCAAGCTGGATCAGGAAACGGCTGGAACAGCCCGGCACCGTGTTCATCGCGGTGGGTGCGGGCCATCTGGCCGGGCAGCAAAGCGTACAGGATATGCTGACACGGCAAGGCGTTACCGCGGTTCGCGTGCAGTGAAGCTGCTGCTCCGCCTTTTCCTTGCGGCCAGCCTTGGCCTGCTGGCCACCTGCATGGGCAAGCAGGAAGAGCCGAAGGTGGAGGCGCGGGTTGCGCTGTGGCAGGTGACCGACAAGAGCGGCAATGTGCGGGGCTGGCTGTTTGGCACCGTCCACGCCCTGCCCCGCGAAACGCAGTGGCTGCGGCCTGACATCACCGATGCGCTGGCGCAGGCCGACAGGCTGGTGCTGGAGATCGCAGAACCGCTGGACCAGAACGTCGCAGGGCAAGCGCTGGCGTCGCTGGCAGGGACCGAAGGGCTGCCGCCGCCATCGCAGCGGGTCCAGCCCGCCTATCGCAATGACCTGACCAAGGTCTATCGCAAGCTGGGCCTTTCGGATGCGGACTTCGCTGATACCGAAAGCTGGGCGGTGGCGCTGCAACTGGCGGCGATTGCCGGACAGAAGGCCGGAGCCGATCCTGAAAGCGGGGCCGAGCCGCAGTTGCGCCGTTTGGTAGCGGGCAAGCCGGTGGTGGGGTTTGAAACGATTTACAGCCAGTTCGGCATTTTCGATGCCCTTCCCGCGCGCCAACAACAGGTGCTGTTGCAGGAAGTGGCCGTGGAAGCGGCAACCGAAGCGGACGAAGAAGCCGACATGGTGACGCTGTGGCTAAAAGGGAACGACCTGGGCATAGCGCGTGAGGCGAACAAGGGCTTTCTGGCCGATGCGGGGCTGCATCAGGCGCTGTTGACCGACCGCAACCGCAATTGGGCCGACCAGCTTGACGGGATGCTGAAGGCAGGCGCGAAGCCGTTTGTCGCCGTGGGCGCGGCGCATCTTGCCGGGTCTGACAGCCTGCAACGCCTGATGATGGCGCGCGGGTGGGAGATCAGGCGCGTGCCCTGAATGCCCGGATCGCTTGCTTTTTCCCGTAAAACCGGTAAGGGCCGCCGCTTCCCCGTCCATGGTCATCCCTGGAGGCGTGGCGGCGGAACTTGTGAAACAACGCTATTTCGGAAGGTACTGACATGAGCGAGACGCTTAACCTGTCGGCCGAGACGCGCGAACGGGCAGGCAAGGGAGCCTCCCGTGTGCTGCGTCGCGAAGGCCGCACTCCCGCTGTAATCTATGGCGGCAAGGAAGAACCGGTTGCAATCCATCTGGAAGAAAAGGCGCTCGCAAAGGCGCTGGGCACCGGCCACTTCTTCAACTCGATCGTCGAGCTCACTGTGGGCGGCCAGACCGTTCGCACCCTGCCCAAGGATGTCGCCTTCCACCCGGTAAGCGACCGCCCGCTGCACGCTGACTTCCTGCGCCTGTCGAAGGACGCGGTTGTTCACGTGAACGTGCCGGTGGCCTTCATCAACGAAGAAAAGTCGCCCGGCCTCAAGAAGGGCGGCATCCTGAACGTGGTTCGCCACGAGCTGGAAATGATCTGCGCACCGGATTCGATCCCCGACGACATCATCGTCGACGTTTCGGGCTTCGAAGTGGGCGATTCGATCCACATCAGCGCCGTCACCCTGCCTGCTGGCGTGAAGCCCGCGATCACCGACCGCGATTTCACCATCGCGACGATCGTGGCTCCCTCCTCGCTGAAGAGCGAAGAAGGCGACGCCGCCAAGGAAGGCTGATAGCCCGACTTGCGGCCCTGCCCCGGCAGGCCCAAAAAGCAGCCCCTTCCGCCCCGTGCGGGAGGGGTTCTTTTTTTGCCCGACCACTGGCAAGGCCAACAGCACAACTGCAAGGAACACACGGCAATGCAAATCTGGGTCGGCCTCGGAAATCCCGGTCCGCAATATGCCCTGCACCGTCACAATGTCGGCTTCATGGTGCTTGATACCCTTGCCGAAGTTCACAATTTCGGCCCCGTGCAGAAGAAGTTTCAGGGCTGGGCGCAGGAAGGCCGCATCGGCACCAGCAAAGTGCTGTTGCTGAAACCGGCCACGTTCATGAACGAAAGCGGGCGTGCGGTGGGCGAAGCGATGCGGTTCTACAAGCTGGGGATGGACGCGCTGACCGTGTTCCACGATGAACTGGACCTCGCCCCGTTTAAGGTGAAGGTAAAGCAGGGCGGCGGCACCGCCGGGCACAATGGCCTGCGCTCCATCGACAAGCATCTGGGCGCGGATTTCCGCCGGGTTCGCCTTGGCATTGGCCACCCCGGCCACAAGGACCGAGTAACCAGCCATGTCCTGGGCAACTTTGCCAAGGCCGAACAGGATGATCTGGTCGACATGTTGGGCGCCATCGCTTCAGAAGCAGACTGGCTGACCAAAGGTGATGACGTGCGCTTCATGAACGACGTTGCCTTGCGCCAGCAAGGATAACAGCGCCGCACCAATAGGTCCGAAATGGCTGAAATGCGCAGGTAAAGCACCGCGAAACAATCGGGAAACACAAATCTGTCGATCCCGCTTACACTCCGCACAGCCCCTTACTATTGTTAACCATCAAAACCCCCGGTTTTCCTGAATTGGCACCGCTCTTGCTATACCTGTTGGCAACCACGAGTTTACCAATGGGGGTTCCAATGAAGATCCGCGCTCTTGCCATCGCCGCCACTGCTGTTCTTGGCGCTGCTGCCGTCACTCCGGCGCACGCCACGTTCTGGAACACGCACACGCACTACTGCAACTGCGGCCACACCTCTGGCTCAAAGTCATGCGGTGGCACCAGCACCGGCGGCACGACGACTTCGGGCGGCACCACCACTTCAGGCGGAACCACCACCTCGTCGGGCGGTACGACCACTTCGGGTGGCACCACCACGTCGGGCGGGACCACAACTTCGGGCGGAACGACGACGTCCGGCGGCACGACCACTTCGGGCGGCACCACCACTTCGTCGGGCGGAACTGCCGTTCCTGAACCCGGTATGCTGGGCATGATGGCACTGGGCCTGCTGGGCGTGGGCTATGCCCGCTCGCGCAAGGTCAAGCCGCGCGCCTGATCTTTTTCGGCCTTAAGCCGGGCGCCTGACCTTATCAGGCGCCCGCGCTGGCTGAAAATCTTGCAAGGCTGCGCCTGAACAGCACATTGTCGGGCGCGGCCTCGCTGGCCTGCTTCAACAGGTTCAGCGCCATGGCACGGTCCCTGCCGCCAGCGGCACGCACATAGCCTGCCATATAGACCGTATCAGGATCTTCCGGGCGCAGCGCCCTTGCCCGATCTGCCGCCGCAATCGCCTCGTCAGTACGGCCCGCATGGCTTAACGCCAGCGCCAGACGCTTCAGCACTTCGGCATCTTCACCCAGTTGCGCCAACTGGCCATAGGCCGCAATCGCGCCGCTCCAGTCTTCGGCAGACAGCGCCGCCAGCCCTTTGCGGGAAAGATCCTGCGCTGCCCCAGCCTTTGCCGAAGCAAGCCGCGCTTTCAGCCCATCTGCATCGGCAGACCCCATTGCGCGCGCAGCCTTTTCGGCCAGTTCCAGTTCACGCGGCCCGGCCATCACGCTGTCCGACAACGGTTTGACCGTGGCATAGGCAGTTGCCCCGTCACCCGTCGCCAGTTGCGCCTCGGCCAGCATCAGCCGCGAATAGGGGTTGTTGGGCGAACGGGTCAGCGCGCGCTGGAACATCGCCCGCGCCTGCTCAGGGTGCCCCAGTCGCAGCATCGCCTCGGCATATGTCAGACCATTGGGAGACAGCGGATCAAGCGTGCTTTCCTTTTTGGCCAGCACGCTGCGCACCTTTTCCCAATCACCCTTCATTGCAGCAAACTGCACTTTCAAATCCACCACGCGCGCATCGTCCGGCGCGATTGCCGCGGCCTTGTCGGTCATGGCAATGGCCTGATCCAGCTTGCCATCCATGTCATAGGCATTGGCCTGCGCGATCCACGGATCGGGCACGCGTGGAAAGGCTTTGCCCGCCTTTTCCAGCAGGGCATGGGCATCGGCCATCCGCCCACGGCGCGAAGCGATGTCGGCAGACAGCATCAGCCCGTCAAAGCCATCAGGCTGCACCTTCAACAAAGCGGCCACCTGCGCGCTGGCACCATCCAGATCCTGCGCATCAATCAGAAACCGCGCATAATCCCGCAGCAGCAGCGGATCGGCCCCTGCCGCCACGCCCTTGCGCAAGGCGTCCAGAGCGCCAGCGGGGTCTTTCAACACCGTCCTGGCGGCGGCGCGCACGCGCCATGCGGCGGGCGATGGGTCATTGCCCAGCAGCGCCAGCGCATCATCTGCACGTCCGCGCAAAGCTGCCGCCTCAGCGCGAATTCGGGCAAGCTCCGCCCCTTTCACCCCTGCCCGCTCCAGCCGGTTGGCTGTCGCTTCAGCGCCATCACCATCGCCAAGCCGCAACTGCACATCGGCCAGCATCCGCAAAAGCGCCGGATCATCGCCCTTTTCGGCCAACGCAGCGGCAAGATCGACCTTGGCCGCGCCCAGTTCCATCGCGGCGATTTCCTGCTTCGCGCGGGCAATCCTGTCGGCGGCATCCTCACCACAAGCGCTGGCCAGCAGCAGGACGGGCAGAATCAGCATGCGTTTTTTCATGGAT
>JBJOPJ010000146.1:0-4799 GCA_046050825.1 Pseudomonadota bacterium | reverse complement strand
TTCCCGGCCAATTCGTTGACCTTGCCCAACTGATCGCGCATCTGCATCGCGGCCTCACGGCTGACGCCGGCGGCATGGGCAGCAGCCTGTTCCAGCTGCCCGGCCACTTCGGCCGCGCGCAGGCGCATTGCCCGTTCGACAGCCGCACCGCTTTCATCGCCGATCCGCCCGGCGATTGCCGACACCGCTTCGGCGCTCATGTTCTCGATCCCCAGCACGGCGGCGTGGGCAGCCCCGTTCAGCTGCTCGATCGCGGCACTCAATTCACCCTGGGCATGTCCGGCCAAATCCGCAGCTTGGGCGCGCAGTTCACCCAGCGAGTGGTGCAATGCCGCGATCACATCGTCTTTGGCAGCCAGCCCGGCGCCCAGTTGTTCGGCCTGGGCCAAGCCCAGTTCCAGCCCAGCATTGGTCTGACCGACATGCACGGCAAGCGCCTCGCCATGATCTTCCGCCGCCTTGACGACATCGCGCAGCGCGCTGACGTTTTCCGCCAGCTGTTGCAGGCGCGCCTCGCTGACGGCAATCGCCGCCGGCAGATCCTGTTCGCTGTGCCGCACCCCGGCGCGGATCAATTCCAGCAACCTAACGCTGCCGTCGGTCAGCCCGGCAATGGTTTCGTCGGTCCCGCGCAACGCGTCACGGCTTGCCGCCAGCTTGTCGGCCAGCACATCAAGGCTGCCCGCGATCGTTGCTTCGGCTTCACGGCCCTGATTGGCGATTTCGCCCATCCGGCTTGAATACGTGGCAAGCTGGGTAGCGATGGTTTCCGAATGGCGCACCAGCTGGCGGGACACGTCCTCTTGCTCGCCCCGGCGCGCGGCGATTTCAGTATCAAGCGCGGCCATCTGCTGGGTTAGCAGGGCGCTGAAATCGGCGTGGCGCTGCACAAATTCGGCGCGGCGCGTCTCGATTTCTTCGGCGAACAAACGATCACGCTCGATCATTCGCGCATCGACCTGATCAGCTTCCTCGGCCAGCCCGGCAAGCCGGTTGCGGGCAGCTTGCATCGCCTTTTCATCGATCTGGCTAACGTTTGCCACCGCGGTCCGCAGATCTGCTTCAAGCTGCGTTACGGAACGGTGCCACGCTTCAATTGCGGTGCTTTCGCCTTCACGCAGCGAGCGGGTGATCGCGGCGCTTTCATCGCGAACCGCAGTCAGCCGCGCCCGCAGCGAAGTCAGGCTTTCCGCCTCGTGACTGTCGAGCAATTCACGGGCAGCGACCAGTTCGTCCGCAAGCGCCGTGGCCCGGGTGCGTACCGCGGCCAGCGCTTCAACTTCGTGGCCATCAAGGCTGGTGCGGAATTCTTCCCCGCGTTCGGTCAGCGCCACAAAGCGCGCCTGCAGGGTGGTTTCAAGGTGTTCGGCATGATGCGCGAATTCACCCAGCGTGCTTTCAACCAGATCCCGCAGCGCATTGACCCGGGTTTCGCTGGCTTGGCCAAACTGGTTGAGGCGATCAAAGGCTTGCACCATCTCGCCAAGTTGGTCTTGCGCCGTCCGGCCGGCCGCACCGATGTTGTTGGTAACATCCTTGGCCGAACTGGCGATTACCGGCAGCTGGAAGCGCAGCTTCTCCATGTTTTCAAGCGCGGCTTCGCTGACGGCTCCGATTGCATCGATGCGGGTGCCGTTATCGCTGATCACCCCGGCGAGACGATCGGCGTGTTCCGAAATCCGGTCCCCGGCAACCCGGCCCAGCGTTTCGAGATCGCGGGTCTGCGCGGTGATGAATTCCCGGGCCAGGCTCAGCTCGTGGTTAACCTTGGCAAGGCGGCCTTCAAGCAGGGCGGATTCTTCGGCCAGCATGCGGGCCGACGCGCCAAAGCGGACAGCCTCGCGCCGGCTGCTGCGCATGGCAACCAGCCACAGCACCGCCACCAGAAGAACGGGGAGCGACCAATCGCGGATCCACGCCGCCCATTGCTGCGGGCTTCCACCGCGCAGCAGATCATCAAGGTTCGCGGCGGCAAACAGCACGGTCCAGCCAGCCACCACCAGCAGCGCCAGCGATGCAAAGACCACCGCCGGCCAGCGGCGCAGCGGTGTGGCTGCTTCTGGTGCGATATCCTCTGCCTCATCGGCATGCTGCTGTGCTGCCTGCGGGGCGGCGGTTTCGTCGGCAACGCTTTCAGCGCTGGCGGCATCGATGGCGACTATGCGTGATCCCCGTTTCATCGGCCCGGTTTACCATGTTAGCCGCGGCTTTAAACCCCGGTTTGGCCCTGATTGTGGATGCTTGGCAGAGAAAGCAACCACGGCCGCCCCATCAACGCTTGGCGCAGGCCTATGTTACGCGCAATATCATGCACTTACCCCATATTATGCCGAAACCCCGCCGGGCTGGGCAATTTTTCACGCGGGGCCGCTGGATTGCAGGACAGGCGCTGCGGCAATTGTTGCCCAATGCGTGCCTGCAGGGTTGGCACCGTCGCAGCGCTGGCCTAGGATTGCGCTTCGTTTTGCCGACATCTGCGGAGAAAGACCCTGCGGGTCGCCTTGTTGACCATGCTCGAACCTGCGGCTCCCGGCAGTATGCTGCCGCGGGCCTTTTTGCGGATCGGCGGGATGTCGATCGCGCGTCAGCAGCTTGGGCTGGCGCTAGCGCTGGAATGCGAACGGATCATCTGCCTTGCCCGCGGCCTTTCGGCAGAGCTGATCGAACTGCAGCAAGCCGCCGAAGCTGGGTCGGCGCAATTCAACGTAATCGCCAACCCCCGCCAGTTGCTGGGCCTCGTCACCACCGTTGATGAAGTGTTCGTGATTGGCGATGGGTTGTTCGTGTCCACGCCCGACGCCGCAGCCCTGCTCGAACAAGGGCAGGCGGTGCTGGTCCAGCCGATCGAACAGGGCCTCGCCGCCGGTTTCGAACGGATCGACCTGAACCATGCTTCGGCCGCCTTGATGCGCATGCCGGGACGTTTGGTCGATCGCATTGCCGAACTGCCGTCGGATTGCGATGCGACATCAGCTTTGCAGCGCATCGCCCTGCAGGCAGGTGTGCGCCAGCGGCTGATCCCGGCGCCGTCCGGCACCACGCTGTTCTGGACAATAGTTCGCAGCGAAGAAGAAGCGCATGCGCTTGAGCCTCAGTGGATCCGCCAACGCACCCGCGACGACATACCGTTAAGCCCCGCGCGCGGCGTTGCCCTGCTGGCGGTGCGCGGCCTTGGCCCGGCGCTGCTTCACGCCGGCAGCGGTGCCAGCATGGTCGGAATTGCTGCCGCCGTGCTGGTGATCATCGCCTTGGGGGAAGGGTGGTTCGGCTATGTCGCTGCCGGGCTTACCTGCTGCGCGATAGGGTGGGTTCTGCAGGAGATTGCCTCGCTGCTCGCCCGGATCGAAAACGATACGGTGCCCCCGCCGCGCACGCTGAACAGCCGCACTGTTTATGGCTGGTTGCTGGATGCAGCCTTGATCACACTGGCCGGGTGGAGCGCCGCTCCGCTGTCCGCGCAATCGCTGCTGGATCGCTTCTTCCCCGCAGCAATGCTGGTCGGGCTGTTGCGATTGCTGCCGCGCGCGCTGGCCGGCCGGTGGACTGCATCCTTGCAGGATCGCAGTCTGCTGGCCCTGCTGCTGGCCGGTGCGGTGGTGGCGGGCGCACAGGCCACCGCGATCGAATTGGCGGCCCTGCTATTGGTGATAGCCGGGATCGTGCTGCCGCGCGGCGAACTTGTCCTAACGCGGCCTTAACCAAGGTACGCTATGGGGTGCGGCATGTACGAAAATGCTGCCCAGCCTGTCAGCGGAATTCCGGTCGAAACCACCCTGCGCGACAAGCTGGCGCAGGGTGATGCCTTGTTCGGCACGATCGCCCCGATTCTGCGCCATTTGCTGGCCAATGACGAGCATTCGCTGTTCAGCGAGGAAATCATCGCCCGCGTTCGCGGCATGATGGCAAGCATCGCCCGGCAACTGCTGGATGAACTGGCCATCGCGTCCGGGCGCCCCGATTCGCGCAGTCACGACGAAGCCGCCATCGGCGCGCTGGTGGCCAGCTTCATGACACAGCCTGGATTTCTGGGGCATATCCATGCACTGGCCGTTGAATGGCAGCTGACCGAACGGTTGCAAGCCAGCCTGGCGATCGATCCGGTGCTTTCGCCGCTGCTGCAAGCGCTCGTATCATCGCATGATAGCCAGACCGCGGCGCGGGCGATGGCGCTGCTGGCCGCGCACGCGCGCTTTGCGCAAGCCCAGCGCCGGATGGAATTGCCGCTGACCGAACTGCCTGGAGATTTGCTCCACACCGCCGTGCTGGGGCTGCACAACCATGTTGGCGATACTGCCCAGGCGCAGGCGCACTGCTTGGCGGCAGAAGCGGCGATACGGCGGTCTTACGATGAAAGCCGCAGCCGGCTTGGCCTGATTGCCCGCCTTGTCGCGGGAATGGGCGGGGGGGCCACTGCCGCGCTGTCGGTGGGTCACGCCGGGGTCGGAATTTTTCTGACCGCGCTGGCCATGGTATCGGGGCAGGATCGTGACATGGCCGTTCTGGCCACCAATGAAGGGCAACTGGCTCGGCTGGTTTTGGCGTTGCGGGCGGCAGGGCTGAAGCCTAGCCAAATCGAGGAACAATGCGGCGCCCTTCATCCCGATGCCGCGCTGCCGATCGATTTCGAACTGATCAGCGTCGATCGCGCCGCCGCGTTGCTGGCGCGCGCTGCCGCGCACCCGGGCCTGTGATCCGGTGACTGCGATGAGCGCGCTTCTGGCCAAGGCATATAGCGATAGCAAAGATCGCCTGATCGTGGCGGATGAACCGCTGGCGGCGCTGCAATTGCGGTGCGGGGG
>JBJOPJ010000145.1:0-4832 GCA_046050825.1 Pseudomonadota bacterium | reverse complement strand
ATCTTGGCATTATCCCCCGCCGCGACAATGTGACCGATGCCGATATCCGCTGGTTCACGCGCGACAACTGCTTTGCCAGCCACGTTCTCAACGCATGGCAGGAAGGCAGCAAAGTCCACTTCGTCACCTGCGAGGCGAAGAACAACATGTTCCCCTTCTTCCCCGACGTTCACGGCGCGCCGTTCAACGGCAGGGAAGCGATGAGCTATCCCACCGACTGGGTGGTGGACATGGCCAGCAACGGCGAAGATTTTGCCGAAATCGTCAAGCTGTCCGACACGGCGGCAGAGTTCCCCCGCATCGACGACCGCTTTGCCGGCAGCAAGAACCGCTACGGCTGGTTCCTTGAGATGGACATGCGCCGCCCGGTGGAACTGCGCGGCGGCAGCGCAGGCGGGTTGCTGATGAACTGCCTGTTCCTGAAAGATCTTGAAACCGGCAAGGAACAGCATTGGTGGTGCGGCCCCGTATCCAGCTTGCAGGAACCGTGCTTCGTGCCACGTAGCGCCGCAGCGCCCGAAGGCGATGGCTGGATTGTGCAGGTATGCAACCGTCTGGAAGACCAGCGCAGCGACCTGTTGATCTTCGATGCGCTGGACATCGAAAAAGGCCCGGTCGCCACGGTCAACATCCCCATCCGTCTGCGCTTTGGCCTGCACGGCAACTGGGCCAATGCCGATCAGATCGGGCTGGCAGCGATGGAGGCGGCATGACCCAGCCCCGCATCCAACCGGGCCTTGAATTCGTCTATGAAGCCACCGGCGAACTGGAACCGCCGGTGGCGATTGGCGAGACATTTGACGGCACCCGGCGGATCATTCCCATCGTGGGCGGCGGGCGCGTGGAAGGGCCGCTGATACAGGGCAAGCTGATCGGCAATGCCGCCGACTGGCAGGTGACCCGGTCCGATGGCGTGACTGTGGCCGATGCGATCTATGCACTGGAAACCGATGACGGCGTGGTCATCCAGATCCGCAATCGTGGCTTGCGCCATGGCCCGCCAGACGTGATGCAACGGCTGGCCAGTGGGCAAGAGGTCGATCCGGCGGAATACTATTTCCGCACGGTGCCCGAATTCATTGCGCCCAAAGGCAAGTATGACTGGCTGAACCGGTCGATCTTCGTGTGTTCGGGCGCGCGCTATCCGCTGGGCATCAAGCTGTGGGTGTGGCGGGTAACCTGACCCTTTAGCCAAACCAGCGCCTCCGCGCAGGCGGGGGCCTCAGGCGGCTTCCATCAAGGTTCCGTAACAACACCGAGGCCCCCGCCTGCGCGGGGGCGCAGCTTATTCGGCGGCCCGCGCCAGCAGCCCCGCTTCATCGCGCTCAGCCCGGCGGGCAATCAACACCATCAGCACCGCAATCGGGATGGCTACCACGTTGATCGACAGCATCGCCGTGCGCAGCGATCCCGTCGCGTCGGACAGAAGACCTACCACATAAGGCCCGATACCCATGCCCAGAATGGTCATCACCAACAGGTAAAGGCTGGCAGTCAAACCGCGCATACGCGGCAAGACCTGATCGTAGAGGATGGCATAGAGCGGCGGCATCCACCCGGTCAGGATGAAGCTGTAGATCAGGAAGCGCGCATAGAAGCTGCCCGGTTCAGCGGCGTAATAGACCCAGAAGGACAGCAGCGGCGAAACGCCCATGGCGAACAGCGCCACCCATGCGCGCCCGCCGCCCGGAAAGCGCTGATTCAGCCAGTCCGAAAGCGGTCCCCATACCAGCGGCCCGACAATGCCCATCCCGGCCGAAAGTAGGCCAAACTGCAACGCGGTTTCCTGCATCGACAGGCCATACGTGCGGATCAGGAAGCTGGGGTTGAACGCCATCATCCCGTAATTGAGCGATGATTGCAGCGTGCCCACCGCAATGCACATCATCAGCGTGGGCGACCGGGTGATGACGCGGAACGCCTGCCCATCGCCCAGCTTCATCCCCTGCATCAGATTGACGATCACGAACACGCCAAGGCCGATCACTGACCATTGCAGCGCGTGCGGGTTGATCGCCAGTCCGCCCAGCATCATCGCGGGCTTGGGGCTGACCGCGTTGCTCACCTGCGTCAGCGTAAAGGCCCCCGCCACGATCAGCGCCAGCGCGATCAGATTGCCCCGCACCATGCCTGCACTGGCACCCCGCCCCTTCATGCCCAGCCAGTGAAAGCCGGGCGTTACCGATCCCAGCAGGGCCAGACTGGCGCGGAACGGGTGCGGATCAACAGGCGTGTCGATGCCGTCCATCTGCCCGCGCTTGGGTTCTTTCAACGTCCACAGGAAAGCGGCCAGCACAAAGCCCGGCGCGGCGGCCACAAGGAAGGCAAACTGCCAGCCCTTAAGGCCGAACGGCGCAGTGCCGATGGCATAGGCCGCGTCCCATTCATGCGCGGCCACCCCGCCCAGCACCAGCGAACCACCCAGGCCCAGGGCAATGGCCGATGCCATGACCGACATGACAAAACCGCGCCGGTGCTTGGGCCAGAAGTCATAGACCAGCGATGTGCCCGCAGGCTGGGTTGCCGCTTCGCCAATGCCCACGCCAAGGCGGGAAAGTGCCAGCATGGAAAAGCTGGAGGCAACCCCGGCAAGACCGGTAGCCGCCGACCAGAACAGCAGGCTGATCCCCAGCAACCGCGTGCGCACCCAGCCATCGGCCAAACGCCCCACCGGCAAAGAGAACAGCGCATAGAACAACGCGAAGACAGTGCCGTAAAGCAGCCCCATCTCGGCATCACCGATGGCGAGATCCTTTTTGATCGCAGGCGCAAGGATGGCCAGAATCTGCCGGTCGAGCAGGCTCATCGCGTTGGTCAGCGCGACAAGGATCAGCGCATACCATGCACCGGGGGCCAGCGTGCGGCGCGGTTCGTTGGTCATCTGCTCTCCCGTTATCTTATCAACACTTTACCATACACGCCCGACTGACGCCCCCGCGAAAGCGGGGGCGTCAGTCGGTTTGCGCCAGCGTTCCGTAACAACACCGAGGCCCCCGCCTTCGCGGGGGCACAGCGGGTCGCGCCAGCTTACAACTTGAACCAGCGTTCCGCGTTGGTCTGGAAGAACTTCTTCTTTGTTTCCGCGCTCATGTCCATGGCGTCCATGTCGCGCACTTCCTGCGCCACGTATTGATAGGGATAGTCCATCGCATACATCACGCGGTCCTCGCCCATCACCTGCTGGCAGAACTTGATCGCCGGTTCCCACGCCATGCCCGAATTGGTGACCAGCACGTTGGACTGCATGTATTGGGCGATGGTCTTCTTCAGCGGCTTCATGCGTTCATAACGCTGTGAACGCACCCCTGCCTGATGCATGTAATCCAGCCGGTAAAGCCAATAGGGCAGCGCTTCGCCCATGTGGCCGACCATGATCTGAAGGCTGGGATACTTGTCGAAGATGCCGATGGTAATCAGCCGCAGCAGATGCATGCCCGTTTCCACGCCAAAGCCGAAGATCGCACCGTCAAGGCCGGCCTCCAGCATGGGCTGGATCATCGAATCCGGCGGCGTGGCGGGATGGATGTAAAGCGGCTGATCCACGTCCGCCAAGGCGCGGAAGATGGGGTCGAAGGCTTCTTCGTCCAGATAGCGCCCCTGCGTATGGCTGTTGATCTGGATGCCCTTGAAGCCCAGTTCCTTGGCCCCGCGATGGATTTCGCGCGCGGACCATTCCGGGTCTTGCGGCGCGACCGTGCCCATGCCGATATAGCGATCGGGATACTTGGCGCAGGCATCGGCCAGCAAATCGTTGGCGCGGGTGGCAATGCCCTTGGCCTCGTCCACATCGGTCAGCGGCTGCACGCCGGGCGAGGTCAGAGCAAGGATTGCCTTGTCGATGCCGGTGGCGTCCATATCGGCAATGCGGCGCTCACCCAGATCGAGCAGGCGTTCCAAAATCTGCGTCGCGCGCTCTGATGGCGATTGCCCGTAAAAGCCCCACAGCGACACCATGCCCTTGTCCGCTTCACCATCGCGGATCATGCGCAGATAGACGTCGATCAGTTCGCGGGTGGCAAAGGCCTCTTCGGTGGCGATGCGCAGATACCCCTGCTCTCCGCCGGTTTTCAGGTCTTGGGTCATGCAGGCTTCCTTTCCAACAAGGTCAGCCCGCACCGCGTCACCTGCGAAGAGTGAGCGAGAGGCTGCCGATATGATTCATGCGATCCGCCATTTTGAAGCGGTTGACGTATTGGCCAGAATACCCGGCTTCCAGCGCTATGCCCTTGGCCAGTGGCAGGCCCAGCCCGCCGAACACGCGCAACTGGTCGAACCCGGCGCGCTGACCCCATGTGGTCGTGTCGAAATTGACGAACGGTTCTGCCCAGACGATGGCGTTGACGCCCTTGCCCACCGGCGCGTCCATCCGCACCTGTTGGCGCAACCGCCAGCCCATGTCCGGTCGGCCCTCCAGCCACCGCTGCTCCAGCCGGGTCCGCCCGGTCACAATGACCTTGTCCGGCTTGCCCGCGATGCGCACCAGCGCCTGCTGGAACATGCGGTGTTCGTCCGTGGGCGTGCCGTTCAGCGGCTCGGTCCGCACATAGGCATAACCCAGAAACAGCGTGTCGGTGGGCGTGATGCGATAGCCCACCGCCGGGCGCACCAGCACTTGCCCCAACCGGTCCGCCCCATCGGTCAGCCGGAACTGCACGTCGGAAAACAGCAGAACCTTGTCGCCCACCTCGATGGTCGAAAACTGCGCCAGCCAGACCTGCTCGTCCTCCTGCGCGGCCAGCGCGGGGGCAGAAGCCATCAGGCTGGCAGCCACCAGCAGAAAACGCAACGCGGTCATGGATTGCTCCGGCAAGGACATGGGACTGCCGGGGGGC
>JBJOPJ010000144.1:0-4855 GCA_046050825.1 Pseudomonadota bacterium | reverse complement strand
GACTTCGCGCTGGTTGGTCAGACGGATCTTGGCCACCTTGCGCAGTGCCGAGTTCGGCTTCTTCGGGGTCGTGGTGTAAACACGAGTGCAAACGCCGCGCTTCTGCGGGTTCTGCTCCATCGCAGGGACCTTGCTCTTGGCCTTCTGCGGCACGCGACCCTTGCGGATCAGCTGGTTGATAGTAGGCATGAAGTACTCTTCACCTTGGTTGTGGCTCAGCCGGACAGGTGAAGGAATGCGGATCCCGCCAATGCGCCACGGGCGGGACAAAGCCCGGCCATGCCTGCATCGCGAACCGAAAACGCTCCACCCGGACGAATGACCGGGTTACTTTGGCGGTTTATACCGGCGGCAAGCCGCAAATACGCACCGACAATGTTCAGCTCTTCTCCGGAAACTGGTTCCGGAAGCGGCGGCCCTTATGCCCTGCAAGCCGCGCGGTCAAGGATAACTTGGCCGGATTGCCGCCCCCGCCCCGTGCAGCGCCCTTAAAGCGCGAACGCGGGCCGCTGCGCCAAACGTGCGCGCCACACCGCAATCGCCGGGTTCCCGGCGGTCGGATCAATCCGCAGCACCCGCGCAAAATCCAGCGCCACCGCGGCGGTAATATCAGCGACGGAAAACGCGCTTCCCGCCACCCATTCGCGCCCGTTCATATGCCGTTCGAAGCGGTCAAGGAAATCGGCCAGCCGCGCCCGGCCCCGTTCGGCCAGTTCCGGAATCTGGGCGTAATCGTTCGGTCCGGGCAAGGCGCGGTCCTTCATCGCCGGGGCCGAATTGCGCATGGCTTCGGCAATCGCCATAAAACATTCGCTTTCGATCCGGACATTCCAGCTGGCCACCTCGGCCTTTTCAACCGCGGTCCGGCCAAACAGCGGCGGTTCGGGATAGGCCGCTTCGGCCCACGCCGCGATCGCCGCATTATCGGGCAGGACCGTGCCATCATCAAGCACCAGCGCGGGCACGGTCAAAGCCGGATTTACCGCGCGGTAGGCGTCCGACAATTGCTCGCCAGCGGCCAGGTCGATGATCTGGGTGACGTGGGGGATGCCCTTTTCCGCCAGCAGGATGCGCGCGCGGCGCGGACTGGGTGCGCGGGGGTAATCATACAGGGTCGGCATTGTCGTTTCGTCCTTCCTGCGGCTTGCTGAGATCAGCCCTGGCGCAGCGGCATCGCGCGGGTCAGGAATTCGATCACGGCGGTGTTGAATTCGTCGTTCTTGTCCCCGGCCACCATGTGCCCTGCCCCGCGAATGTCGGCAATCTCAAGCTTGGGGATGCGGCGACGCAGATCGGCCACGCCATCATCATCGACGATATCCGATTTCATCCCCCGCACCAGCAGCGTCGGCACACGATCGGTCCAGTCGGCCGCATCCATGATTTCCAGCAGGTAGGCAGGATCGCCGCGCGGGTCCTGCATCATGCGCGGATCCCAGTGCCAGCGATAGCGGCCATCATCGCCCCGCCGCAGGTTCTTGTTCAGGCCCGACAGGTCCTTGGGCCGGGGGCGATCGGGGTAATACGCCGAAATCGCATCGGCCGCTTCTTCAAGGCTGGCAAAGCCATTGGGGTTGGCGGTCATGAAGCCGCGGATCTTGGCCACCCCTTTTTGCGACATCTTGGGGACGATATCGACCAGCACCAGCGCGGCGATGTCCAGCCCCTGCGATGCGGCCACCAGTGCCGTCAGCCCGCCCAGCGAGGCACCAACCAGCGCCACCGGGCGCGATCCGTGCGCCGCGATTTTCGCCAGGTCATTGGCCCGGGTGACAATCGAATAATCGCCATCGGGCGACCAGTTGCTATCCCCATGCCCGCGCAAGTCATAGTTGATCGCGCGATAACCGGCCGCCGCCAGTTGCAGTTCGGCATTGGACCAGCTGTGGCGGGTCTGCCCGCCGCCATGGCCAAGGATAACCGTGGGCGCGCCGGCCGGGCCAGCCAGGTCTGCGGCAATTTCCACCCCGTCAGCCACGGGAATGCGGATCGTTTCTGTGTGCATCGTGCCAGCCGGAATGCCCGCCCGCCACCATGCGGTCAACCGCAATCTTAATCGCGCGGTTAATCCTCGATCAGCTCGAAGTCCTGCTTTTCAGAGCCACAATCGGGGCAGTACCAATCATCGGGAATATCCTCGAACAGCGTGCCCGGCGCGATCCCTTCTTCGGGCGCGCCCAGGGCTTCGTCCAGAATCCATCCGCAATTGCGGCAGCGCCACTTGCGGGTTCCCGGTTCAGGCAGCGGTCGGGACATGGCAGCCCCTCCTCAGTTAGCGGTAAAGCGGATCGGAACGTGCTTGGGCCCGCACACGAAATTTGAAATCGTGCGCTCGCCTTTGCCGTTCAGTTCGACCGACTCCAGCCGCTTGAACAGTTCTTCCCACAAAATCCGCATTTCCATGCGCGCCAGATGCTGGCCCAGGCAGACGTGGACGCCATACCCGAACGCGATTTGCGGATTCGTACCGCGATCGATGCGGAATTCGAACGGATCGGCCCAGACGCTCTCATCGCGGTTGCCGGACTGGTACGACAGCATCAGCCAATCGCCGGCCTTGATCTGCTGGCCGGCGATTTCGACATCGCTGACCGCGCTGCGCATGAAGTGCTTGACCGGGGCCTCCCAGCGGATCGATTCTTCAACGAAGGCGTTGATCTTGTCCGGGTCGGCTTTCATTTCCGCCAGCAGGTGCGGCCGCTCGGCCAGCGCCCACATCGCCCCCGCCGTGGTGTTCGACGTGGTGTCATGCCCGGCCGTGGCGGCAATGATGTAATAGCCCATCATCTGCCGGTGGTTCAGGTATTCACCATCGATCTTGGCATTGGCGATCAGGCTGTTGATGTGTTCGGTGGGGTTGGCGCGGAACTTCTTGGTCACTTCGGCGAAGTAGTTTTCCAGCTCCATCGTGGTTTCCCACAGCGACTTGAGCATCTCATCCGGGCTAAGTTCGGCGCGGGCGCGGTTCAGTTCCGGATCGGCATTGTTGAACAATTCCTGCGTCAGCTTGAGCATGAAGGCTTCGTCTTCCTGCGGCACGCCCAGCACCGTCATGATCACGCGCAGCGGATAGAGGAAGGCCACATCGGCGGCGAAATCGCATTCCCCGTCAAAGCTCAGCATATGATCGACGAATTCGCGGGCAATCCGCCGGATCGCCTCTTCCATCGGCTTGATCGCGCGCGGGGTAACGTGCGGGAACACGATCCCGCGCAAGTCCTTGTGCTCTTTGCCGTCAAGCGAGACCAGACTGCGGATCAGGTTCGGATCGCCCCCCGTCAGCGCTTTGACTTTGGCTTCGTTTTCGCGATCGGACAGGAACGTCGATTTATCGCCATTGTGGAAGATCTCGGGCTGGCGCTCGATCTCCTTGATGTCGGCGTGGCGGCTGACCACCCAGAACGGGTCCATGTTGTCCAGTTCGGCCTTGTCCAGCGGCGCGGTAGCGCGGATCTGGCAAAACGCTTCGTCCACGATCTCGCGAACCGAATAGGACTTGGGGTCGGTGATCGCCTGGGCGAGTTCTTTGGGCAACGCCATCCTGCTGGTCCTCTTCATCTGCGGCCACCGGTCTTGCCGGAGTCGGGTTGAAGTTATAAAACAGTTGGTATACGGTCAACAACTAAGTTGGCGGCCGAATGGCGCAGACCAAGAGAAACGGGGACATGAACGCACCGCCAGACCTTCCCCGCCGCACCCAGGCGCAGCGCCGGGCCGAATCCGAAAACCGGCTGCTAGCGGCGGCGGCTGAAATCATCGCCGCCGAGGGGTATCTGGCCGCCACGCTGGAACGCGTGGGCGAGCGCGCGGGCTTTTCGCGTGGGCTGGCCAGCCGCAAGTACGGATCAAAAGACGGCCTGATCGAAGCGGTCATCTGGCGGGTTTCAACCCATGTCCACGAACAGGTCGATCTGGCGATCGCCGATGTTGCCAATCCGCTGGAGCAACTGCTGCGGCTGTTCGATCGGTTCGTCGAACTGGTCCAGACCGATACATCGGTGCGCGCCTATTTCGTGCTGTTCAGCGCGATGATCGCCAACCGGCTGGATACCCGCACGGTGTTCGACGAAGTCCAGCAGCGCTTTGGCGAACGCATCGCCGGCTTGATTGGCGCAGCGCAAGCAGCCGGTGCGGTGCCGGCCACCCTGCCCGCGCCACATGCCGCGTTCATGGTTGGCTGTCTGCTGGCCGGAATATCGATCGAAACGGCGGTTGAATACCCGGTCGATGATGCGGCCGATCCCGCCGCGCTGCGCCGTGATCTGGGGGCAATGCTGCGCCGGGCGCTGGCTGGGTAATCACCTAAACCGGCGGGTCAGGCATCCTCGCCGGTCAGGAACGCCACCAGCGCCTTGACCTTCTTTTGTCGCCATTGTGGCAACGGAGCGACCAGCCAATAGCTTTGCCGGCAGGGTTCAACTTTGCCGTATTCCCGCAGCCGGCCCAGCTGAATCCAGCTTTGCGCCAGCGTAACCGGAACGCGGGTGCGGCCCATGCCGGCGGCGGCGGCGGCCAGCGCCAGCCCGGCATCGCCCACATTCAGCGGCGCGGCGCTATCCGGCCCGTCCCCGGCGGGAGCAGGATCGCCCGGCCACGCGATCCAGCTGCCTTCGCCAACGTTGACCCGGCCGGGTTCGCCCAGTTGCACGCCTTCCAGATCGCCCGGCCCATCAGCCCAGCGCACCGCCAGATCGAGGTTCGCTTCGGTGAAATCGGCGTTTTCGCCATCCACCAGCGAAAACCGCACTTCGGGATTGGCCTTGCGGAATTCCGACAGGCGCGGGGCCAGCCACGCGGCGAAGAATTCGCGCGGGGCGGCGATGGTATAGACATGGCTGGATTGGCCGGCCTGCAT
>JBJOPJ010000143.1:0-4857 GCA_046050825.1 Pseudomonadota bacterium | reverse complement strand
CTTCGGGCAGGCCCGCGATCTTCTTCCACAGTTCAAACGCTTCGTCATCGGTGTGATACACCGTGGCGAGCAGCTTGTCCTTGGGCAGGCCCCATTCCTTGGTCAACAGCGTCCACGCGTGGGTGATCGCCTGCTCCTTGAAATAATCGCCGAACGAAAAGTTGCCCAGCATCTCGAAAAAGGTGTGGTGGCGCGCGGTATAGCCCACGTTATCGAGATCGTTGTGCTTGCCCCCGGCGCGGACGCATTTCTGCGAACTGGTGGCGCGCGGCACGGCGCGGGTTTCAAGCCCGGTGAACACGTTCTTGAACGGCACCATCCCTGCGTTGGTGAACATCAGGGTTGGGTCGTTATACGGCACCAGCGGTGCGCTCTGCACCACATCGTGCCCGTGCGAGCCGAAGTATTCAAGAAAGGACCGGCGGATTTCGTTCGTCGAAGTCATAGCGATCCGCCACTAAGGCAGGCGCGCGGCACCGGCAAGCCGGAAGGCGCGCTGCCATGCACGCTATGCTCAGGAATTGCGCGCACTGACGATCCACGCCGACGCACCCAACGCCACCCGGTTGCCGCTGCGGTGCGCTTCAAGCCAGTCGCGGATGCGGGCTTCGGCGGCATCGCGGGCGGTGCCATCCAGCCCGCGCAGAGTTGCTGCAGCAGGGCCAATCCGGCGGAAAAAGTCCAGCGCAGCACAAACCGGATCGGGGCCTTCGCCCGCAAGATAGGCAAAATCGACCGGCTCAAAGGCAATGTCCTGCCAACCGGCGGCTGACAGAATCGATTCCACATAGCCGGGATCGGCAAAAGCGAACGGGCCGGGCGCGCGGGGATTCGCCGCCAGCGGCAGACCCAGCAACGCCGCGATGGAACTGGCCCAGGGATTATCGGCGGGGGCGCGAAAGCAGGAAAACACCAGCGCGGCCGATGGCGCGGCGACCCCACGCAAATGCCGAAACGCGGCCACCGGATCGTCGAAGAACATCCCCCCGTGCCGCGACACGATCAGGTCGGGTGAAAAGCCCGGCAGTGCCCAGCTCGCGGCATCGGCCAGCACGAATTCAGCGCCAACCTGCCCCCGATTGGCCTGTTCCCGTTCCGCCTGTTCCCGGCCCCGCCGCCGGGCTGCCTCGATCAGGTCTGGCGAAAGATCCACCCCGATCACACGCGCGTCGGGATGCTGGTGGGCAATGGCCAGTGCCAGTTCGCCCGCACCGCAGCCAACATCCAGTACCGCCCGGGGGCCATATTCGGCGATCCGTTCCAGCATCCGCCGGGTCAGCTCGGCGAACGAGCGATCGGTCAACGCATAGTTATCAGCCCATGTGCGGCCAACTTGGGCCTGCCAGTCTGCTCCTGTGGTCATGCCGACAGGCTATTCCCCGGACAGCGCCGCGACAAGCCGCAATCGCCGCCGGGGGATCGGGGCCATTACCTTGCGGTACGCGCCGCACACCGCACAGGCAGACCTCATACCAAAAACCGGCGCAGCATCCCTAGGAATGCCGCGCCGGTCGTGGTTTTGGAGGACGCCCCCAAGGGTATTGGGGACTGGGAGCGCCCTCCGTTCAACCCCGGAACAAGCGCAAGTGGGCACCCGCGCCAGTTTCGGAATTCTTCAGGGTTAGATATCGTCTTCCGCGTCCGGACCCGTCATCATTTCCCCGGCAAGACCATCGGTCTGGCTGCGGATCGCAGCCTCCAGCCGGTCGCAAAGTTCGGGATTTTCCTTGAGGTAGGTTTTCGCATTTTCGCGGCCCTGGCCGATGCGAATGCTGTCATAGCTGAACCAGGCGCCAGACTTTTCGACGATCCCGGCCTTCACGCCCAGATCGAGGATTTCGCCGATCTTCGAGATGCCTTCGCCATACATGATGTCGAATTCAACCTGCTTGAACGGCGGAGCAACCTTGTTCTTCACCACCTTCACGCGGGTGGCGTTGCCGACGATATCATCGCGATCCTTGATCTGGCCGGTGCGGCGAATATCAAGGCGGACCGAAGCATAGAACTTCAGGGCGTTGCCGCCCGTGGTGGTTTCGGGGTTGCCGTACATCACGCCGATTTTCATGCGCAGCTGGTTGATGAAGATCACCATGCAGCGCGAACGGCTGATCGAACCGGTCAGCTTGCGCAGGCTCTGGCTCATCAGACGGGCCTGCAGGCCCACGTGGCTATCGCCCATTTCGCCTTCGATTTCGGCGCGGGGCACCAGTGCGGCAACCGAATCGACCACCAGCACGTCGATCGCATTCGAGCGCACCAGCGTGTCGGTAATTTCAAGCGCCTGTTCCCCCGTATCGGGCTGCGAAACGATCAGCTCATCGATGTTGACGCCCAGCTTCTTGGCATAAACCGGATCAAGCGCGTGTTCGGCATCGATGAAGGCCGCGGTGCCGCCAGCCTTTTGCGCTTCGGCGATCACGTGCAGCGCCAACGTGGTCTTGCCCGAGCTTTCCGGACCGTACACTTCGATCACGCGGCCACGCGGCAGGCCGCCCACGCCCAGCGCAATATCAAGACCCAGCGAACCGGTGGAAATCGCTTCGACCTGCATCGTCTCTTTCGAGCCGAGCTTCATTGCGCTGCCCTTGCCGAACGCGCGATCGATTTGCGCCAGCGCGGCTTCGAGCGCCTTTTGACGGTCCATGGTATCCTTGCCTTCCTGAATCAGCTTGAGCTGTGCACCCATTGTTCGTCCCCTTGCGTAAGCTGCCGACCGAGGAGGTCAACTGCGCATTGTGTATCGCATTTGTTCTTATGGAACAAGTGGAGAACGAATATTTTTCAATGGCGTTAAAAATATATCGTTTTCAGAATGTTGAAAGCGGTTTCAGCCCTACCCATCCTGCGCCCAAGGGGAGAACGCTTACCGGGTTCCCCGCGCCGCAAGAACGGCGCCCACTTTGTCGCTGATTTGCTGCACCGAAAACGGCTTGGGTAGAAAATCGACATTCGTAATGTCGATCTGCTTGCGCAGTTGTTCTTCGGCATAGCCCGACATGAACAGCACCGGCATGGTGGGCATGATCCGGCGAATTTCGCGGGCCATGGTCGGTCCGTCCATCACCGGCATGACCACATCGGACACAATCAGATCAAATTCCTTGCCGCCTTCGATGATTTCCAGCCCTTCATCGCCATCGCACGCCGTGGTTACGGCATAGCCAGCGCGGGTCAGCGCGCGTTCGGCGACGGTGCGGACCATCTCTTCGTCCTCGACCAGCAGGATGCTGCCGCCGCCGGCCCACGCCGACACCGGTTCCACCTTTACCGCGCGTTCGATCACTTCATCGGCGGCGGGATGATACACCGGCAGATAGACGCTGAAGGTGGTGCCCCGCCCCGGTGCGCTATCGGCAAAAATGAACCCGCCCGATTGTTTGACGATCCCGTAGACGGTCGACAGACCAAGTCCCGTGCCCTTGCCGGTTTCCTTGGTGGTGAAGAACGGTTCGAAGATCTTGCCGAGGTGATCGCTGGGGATGCCGGTGCCGGTATCCTGCACGACCAGCGCCGTATATTCGACTTGCGGCATGATCCCGCCCTGCTTCGCCCGCACATCAGCGGCGGTCACGCGCTTGGTCGCAAGGGTCAGCTTGCCCCCGCCATCCCCTTTGGCCTGCATCGCATCGCGCGCGTTGACGGCAAGGTTGACGATGACCTGTTCCAGCTGGGTCGGGTCGGCGCGCACCGGGCCAAGATCGCGGTCGTGCGTCACGGCCAAGTGGATCTTTTCGCCGATCAAGCGCTTGAGCAGGTGCGAAACGTCCGACACCACATCGGGCAATTGCAGCAATTCGGGCCGCAGGGTCTGCTGGCGGGAAAAGGCCAGCAATTGCCGGGTCAGGCTGGCGGCGCGGTTCGAATTAGCCCGGATTTGCTGAATATCGTCGTAATCACTGTCACCCGGCGTATGACGCAGCAACATCAGATCACACGTGCCGAGGATGGCCGTCAGCACATTGTTGAAATCATGCGCCACCCCGCCCGCCAGCTGCCCCACGGCCTGCATCTTGGTGGCCTGGGCAACCTGCCGCTTCAGGCGGGTTTCCTCGGTCGTATCGGTAATGCCCAGCAGCACGGCGGCTTCGCCCAGCCCGCGCACGCCCGCAATGCTAAGCGAAACCGGCTCCTCCGGCTGGCTGCGCAGGCGCACCGCAATGTCGCCGCTGTTGGCCGGCCCCTGCGCAAACCGGCGGATCGCATCCGACAGCGCGCCCTTGTCTTCCTGCACCACCAGATCGCTGGGATAGACCGGCAGCGGATCGCCATCACGGCTGGCCGCGCGCATGAAGGCCGGGTTAGCAAACAGCAGGCGTCCATCCCGATCCGCCATCGCCAGGCCCAGCGGCAGCTGGCCTAGCAAGGCTTCAAGATGCGGGACGGCAGCGGTCACCTCGCTCGCCCCGCCGCCCAGCCCAACGCCGTGATCGGCAATCAGCATCAATGAAGGGGTGGCATCGTAATCAGGCGTTCCGGGCGCATCGGGATCAGCCACCGGCAAGTAGAACATCGTCAGCGGCGCACCGCGTTTGCCATCGCGCGCCCAAGTAATACGGTCGCTTTCATCCTGGCGCAGCAGCGATATGAAATCCTGCCCGGTCAGCAAAGCCGCGGCATCGCCGGTGGCGCGCAAGGCAAATCCGGCGCTGGTTGCGCGGATCTTGCCATCGGGATCGACAATCGCCGCGGTGATCCCGGCCTGCCCCAGCGCCCGTCCCAGCTTGCCATCCAGGTGCGGCACCAGCTGCGCCACCGGATCGGGCAGCGACAGCGGCGTGATCGTCCACACCAGATAATCATCACCCCGCCCGGCACGCAGCGCCCGCGCTTTCCAGCGACCATTCAGCCCTTCGA
>JBJOPJ010000142.1:0-4868 GCA_046050825.1 Pseudomonadota bacterium | reverse complement strand
GCGGCGCGGATCTTCGTGGATCTGGTCCAGGATCTTCTGATCGTTGGTATAGGCATGAACCGTGGTCATCAGGCCGCGTTCGATGCCGATGGCATCGTTCAGCACTTTGGCAAACGGCGCCAGGCAGTTGGTGGTGCACGAAGCGTTTGAAACAACCACGTGATCGGCGGTCAGCTTGTCATGGTTGACGCCGAACACCACCGTCAGGTCAACGTTCTTGCCCGGGGCCGAGATCAGCACGCGCCTGGCGCCGGCGGCAAGGTGCTTTTCGCACGAAGCGCGGTCGGTGAAGAAACCGGTGCATTCCAGCGCGATGTCCACGCCATTGGCGGCGTGCGGCAGGTTGGCGGGATCGCGCTCGGCGGTCACCTTGATGCGCTTGCCGTTGATGATCAGATCGTTGCCATCCACTTCCACGGTGCCGCTGAACGGGCCGTGGACGCTATCGCGCTGGAACAGCATGGCATTGGCCTGCGCCGATGCCAGATCGTTGATCGAAACGAGTTCGAGATTGTGGTCGGTACGTTCAAGAATGGCACGAGCGACGTTGCGCCCGATACGTCCGAAACCGTTGATCGCAACTTTGATCGCCATGTGCGTATCTCCTGCTTACTTGATTTAGAGGGCCAGCTTGGCCTTGATCTGCGGAACAATCGCCTCTGCGGTGAGGCCGAAATATTTGTAAAGGTCTTCCGCCGGGGCCGAAGCGCCGAACCGGTCGATACCGATGGTCAGGCCATCGCCGACATACTTCTGCCAGCCCAGCGTAATCCCGGCTTCGATCGATACCTTCAGCACGCCGGCCGGCAACACATCGGCGCGATAGGCTGCGTCCTGCGCATCGAACAACTGGGTACACGGCATCGAAACCACATCTGCGCCGATCCCCGCAGCTTCAAGCGCGCTGGCAGTAGCCATCGCGATTTCCACTTCGGAACCGGTTGCCACCAGCACCACCTTGCGCGCCGCTGCGGCGGCTTTCAGGCGATACCCGCCCTTGGCGCTGCGCATACCCGCATCGGTGCGCAATTGCGGCAGGTTCTGGCGCGACAGCGCGAGGACCGACGGCGTGCCGCTGGCTTCCAGCGCCAATGCCCAACATTCCGCCGTTTCAACCGCATCGGCCGGACGGAACACCAGCAGGTTCGGGATCGTCCGCAAGCTCATCACGTGTTCGATCGGCTGGTGGGTTGGCCCATCTTCGCCCAGCCCGATCGAATCGTGGGTCAGCACATAGACGACCTGCGCGTGTTGCAGGGCCGACATGCGGATCGCATTGCGGCAATAATCGGCAAAGACCAGGAAGGTACCGCCATAGGGCACGACCCCGCCATGCAGCGCCATCCCGTTCATCGCGGCAGCCATGCCGAATTCGCGGATCCCATAATGGACGTGCCGCCCGGCGTAATCGTCGGCGCTGAACGTGGTGGTGGCCTTGGTTTTGGTCAGGTTCGAACCGGTCAGGTCGGCGCTGCCGCCAACCAGTTGCGGCAGTTGCTCAGTCAACGGCCCAAGCGCCATCTCCGAAGCCTTGCGCGAGGCAACCTTTTGCGGATTGGCCAGCAACCCGTCGATATAGGGCGAAATCGCCGGGATCGCGCGCCCGGCAAGGCCAGTTTGGCCCGCCGCGAATTCAGCCTTGCGGGGCGAACCCGCCAGCCGGGCTTCCCAGTCCGCACGCGCCGCGGCGCCCTTGGCCCCAAGCGAACGCCAATCGGCCAGAATTTCAGCCGGCACTTCGAATGGAGCCGCGGTCCAGCCCAGATATTCGCGCGCGGCGGCAATTTCATCGGCGCCCAGCGGGCTGCCATGAACGTTGTGGCTGCCCTGCTTGTTGGGCGCACCCTTGCCGATCACGGTCTTGCACGCCACCAGCGACGGGCGCGGATCGGCGGCAGCTTCGGCCAGCGCACGAGCGATATCGGCAAAATCATGCCCATCGCAGCGCACCGTGTGCCAGCCGGTGGCATTGTAGCGCGCCAGCACGTCTTCACAGGTCGACAGCGACGTATCACCATCGATGGTGATGGCGTTATCATCCCACAGCACGTTAAGCCGGCCCAGCTTGTGAACCCCGGCCAGCCCGATCGCTTCGTGGTTCAGGCCTTCCATCAGGCAGCCATCGCCGGCGATCACCCACGTGCGGTGATCGACCAGCGCATCGCCGAACACTGCGTTAAGGTGGCGTTCGGCCATGGCCATGCCCACGGCCATCGCCAGCCCCTGACCCAGCGGGCCGGTGGTGCATTCAACGCCCGGCAGCTCGGTATTTTCGGGGTGCCCGGCACAAACCGAGTGCAGCTGGCGGAAGTTGCGGATGTCCGTAATCGTCGGCGCGGCATAGCCGGTGAGGTGCAGCAGCGAATAGATCAGCATCGAACCATGGCCGGCCGACAGGACAAAGCGGTCGCGGTCGGCCCACTTGGGTGCGGCCGGATCAAATTTCAGGAACTGCGAGTAAAGCACGGTCGCCACATCGGCCATGCCCATCGGCATCCCGGGGTGGCCGCTGTTGGCCTGCTGGACCGCGTCCATCGAAAGGGCGCGGATGGCATTGGCCATAGGCGCCAGGCGGGACGGGTCGAGTGGCATAGGCGTGTGCTCCCGAAAATCGCAGAAATTGCGGACGATTCGCGCGGGGCTTCCTTTGCGGAGGCTCCGCCCCCCGTCAAGCTTGGCAGCAGCGCCTTATTCTTGAACCTGTGGCAAATCCACTGGGCAAGACTTTGCGGCGGCGGCAAATTGCTTTAGCCCAGCAGCGAAATATTTGGCGGGATCCCATGGAGCACGACCGTAGCAACCGCGCGCTGGCGCGCATCGAAGCGGCGCTGGGGCGGATTGAATCCGCCCCGCGCGCCGCTGCGTCCGGCATCGCTGCCGCCGATTTGGCCAAGGGCGATCTAGAACGCCTGCAAACCCGCCATGACCAACTGCGCGCCGCCGTGCAGGATTCGCTGGAACAGCTCGACCAATTGATCGAAGGAACCCCCGCGTGAGCAACGTAACGCTGCGGATCGGCGGCCGGGCCTATACGGTGGCCTGCGCCGATGGCGAAGAAAGCCACGTTACCGCGCTGGGCCAGTTGATCGACGATAAAGTTCAGCAAATGGGCGCCGCCGGGCAAAGCGAGCCGCGCCAGTTGCTGTTCGCGGCGCTGCTGCTGGCCGATGAACTGGACGAAGCCCGCAACCGGCGCGGATCGGCCACTGCTGTTCCAGCCCCGGCTTCAGCACCAGCCCCGGCCCCGGCTGCTCCGGCGGTTGATCGCTATGCCGATGCGCTGGAAGCCATCGCCACCCGGCTTGAAAATTACGCCGCAGCACTTGAGGGCTGACCCCGCACACCCTAAGTAGGGGGTGACGGGTACTGCCCGGTGCGAACCGACAGAAAATCCCTGAGGCTATAAGCAAATCCATGGGGGCTGTCCCTGGTTGGACCCTGGTCTGGCACATATGGTCCCCACCTGACGTTCATGCGTCAGAGGATTTCCCCGGTCCGGCCCATGGTGGTCCCGTCACCCTTTCCCGAATGACCTTTCAGCCTTTCTTCATGGAGCGCGCAGCGCAGTGACCGACAAGCAGCACTTGCGCCGCGAATTGAAGTCCCGCCGGCTGGCCCACGTTGCAGCGATCCCGGCGATGCAGCGCAACTTGCTGTTTCGCCGCCCGCCCGGCGCGCTGCTGGAAGTGGTGCCGGCCGGTGCCATCGTGTCGATCTATCACGAAATGCCGGGCGAAGCGCCAGCCACCCATTACGGGCGCTGGCTGCATGAACAGGGCCACAGGATTGCCCTGCCGTGGTTCGAACAGCGCAGCGCGCCGATGCGCTTTCGCGAATGGAGCAACCCGTTCATCGATGAACTGCTGGTGCCCGATCCCTTCAGCGCGCTGCAGCCCCCCGCCGATGCCGCCGAACTGGTGCCCGACGTCACGTTCGTTCCGCTGCTGGGCTTTACCGACCGGGGCGAGCGGATCGGCTATGGCGGCGGACATTACGATCGCTGGCTGGCCGATCATCCGGCCACCGTGGCGATCGGGCTTGCATGGGATTGCCAACTGGTCGAAAGCCTTCCGCTTGAGGCGCATGACATCCGCCTTGCCGCCGTTGTCACCCCCACCCGCCTATACGGACCTTTCTGATGCGCAAGGAACCTACGCTCCGCATTCCGCTTGGCATCCTGGCGCTGCTGGGCGCGCTGCTGGTCTATGGGGCGCTGATCGCGCGCCATGTGGCGCCGTTGATGGCCAGCTGGCCCGCGCTGGCGCAAACGCCGATCTATGTCTTGCTGGGCGTGGTCTGGCTGTTGCCGCTGCGGCGGTTCCTGATCTGGATGGAAACGGGACGCTGGCGCTAAGCCCCGCACTGGGTTAGCACGCCCCAAACAATTGGCATTGGGGATGACAATGAATCGCAAGCTTGGCTTCGCATTGGGCGCGCTGGCACTGGCCGTGCTGCTGATGGCGGTCTTCGGCCGCAACTGGATCGCCCAACGCGCCTTCGAACGCGCGCTCGATCGAAATGTCGGCATAGATCAGTCAGCTGCGCTGGGTGATGGGCTGCACGCCTATCTGTGCGGCACCGGCAGCCCGATGCCCGATGCCGACCGGGCCGGCCCATGCGTGGGGGTGCTGGCGGGCCAGCAGGCCTTCGTGTTCGATTCAGGCTCTGGTTCGATCCGCAAGCTGATGCGGATGGGCTTCCCCATGGAAAAAGCGCAAGCGGCCTTCCTGACCCACCTTCACTCCGACCATATCGACGGGTTGGGCGAATTGATGCTGCAAGCCTGGATCGCGGGTGGCCGCCAAGCCCCGCTGCCGATCTATGGCCCGGCCGGGACCGATCAGGTGGTGGCCGGGTTCAACGCCGCC
>JBJOPJ010000141.1:0-4889 GCA_046050825.1 Pseudomonadota bacterium | reverse complement strand
ATCATAGCCCGAAATGGTATCGCAGCTATTCACCCCGTTGGGCACGAACGCGCAGTTCAGCGGAACGCCCGCGCCATTGGTGCCTTGCAGGAACGGACGCCCACCGGTGAACGTGGCGTTGGGACCATCGAACGCTGCCGAGGTATTGGCATAGAGCAGCACGTTCGCGCCCGGTTCGTTGCGTTCGCGGGTGTAATCGCCCGACAGGTTGATATCCACCGTGTCGGTCGGCTGCCAGCGCAGGCTGACCTTGCCAGCAGCATAAGACTGTCCGCCCAGCTTGCCCAGCACCGGATCGGCCCCGCGCGCAAAGGTGGGAACATTGGTGCCCGGATGGGTCAGGTTATAGTCGAGCCGCTTGACATAGCCGTCGACATTCTTGGTCACGCCTGCCACGCGCATGAACAGCTTTTCGCCCAGTTTCACGTCGAACAGGCCGCGCGCATCAAGCCGGTTGTAACGGCCATAAGTGACTTCGATGGAACCGGTGTTGCTGCCCTGCGGCTTCTTGGAATAAAGCTTGATCGACCCGCCCAGCGAGTTGCGCCCGGCCAGCGTGCCCTGCGGCCCGCGCAGCACTTCCACGCGGTCAAGATCGGTCAGGTCCAGCAGCGATCCGGTCAGCGTCGGCAGATATACATCGTCGATGTACATGCCCACGCCCGGTTCCAGCGCAAAGTTGGGATCGGTCTGCCCCACGCCACGGATGAAAGCGATGATGCCCGGCCCAAGCTCCTGCCCCTGCGGCTTCAGCGTCACGTTGGGGGCCTGCGCTGCAATTTCGCTGACATTGGTCTGGCCGCGCTGGGCCAGCAGCTCACCACTGACCGCCGTGATAGCCAGCGGCGTATCCTGCAGGTTCTGCGCGCGGAACTGCGCGGTGACCACGATTTCCTGGGTGGTTGCGGCCTTTGGTTCTTCCGCCTGAGCGGCCTCCTGGGCCTGCGTGGCAAGCGGAAAACCGGCAAGCGTCAGGGCAAGCAGGCTCACGCCCGCAGTATGCAGTTTCATCATCCATCCTCCCGTTTTTACGGCACTTTTATACTTGCCGGTCCCGCAATATCACCCCCAACATCACGGGCGCGAAACGGAATTCCGGCGAGTCTCCTTATTACCTCGAATCTATAACAACTGGTATGCTATGGTCAATAGCACATAACCAAGCTGGCATGCCGCTTCACCCGTGCTAGGGATGCGACATGAAGAACCCCCTAGAGGCATTCGTCGGCTTTCATCTGGTCCGCACAGGCAATCTGGGGCTGAAGGCGCTGAACAGCAGCTATGGTGACCTGCCGGTCCGCCATCCCGACGTTGCCGTGGCCATGGTCATCCACGCCAACCCCGGCATCACGCAAAGCTCCATCGGCCGGATGTTGAGCATTCAGCGGTCGAACATGGTGCCGATCATCGCCCGGCTGGATCAGCGCGGATGGGTTGAACGGCGGGCAGGCAAAGGCAAAACCATCGGCCTGTTCATCTCGCCAGACGGGGAAAAGGTCATGCCCGCGTTGCAGGCGGCATCGCAAAGCGCCGAAGATTTCATTGCCGCCAAAATCGGTGCCGAGGCGTTCGAGCAATTGCGCGCTATCCTCAAGAAAATCTCCTGAATCCCGCATTTAAGGACACTGCCATGCACGCCCGTCAGGCCCGCATCACCGCCCACGGCGGCCCCGAAGTGATCGAATGGATCGATGCCACCCTGCCCGCTCCCGCTGCGGGCGAAGTGCTGGTGGAACACACCGCCGTCGGCCTGAACATGATCGACACCTACCATCGCGGCGGGCTGTATCCGCTGGCCCTTCCCAGCGGGCTGGGTGTCGAAGCGGCAGGCCGGGTCGTGGCCGTGGGCGAAGGGGTTACCAGCCTTGCCGTGGGCAGCCGTGTTGCCACGTTCGGCCCGGATCTGGGCGCCTATGCCACGGCGCGCATCTATCGCGCCGAACACCTGTTCACCCTGCCCGATACCATCAGCGATCAGACCGCCGCTGCCGCCATTCTGAAAGCCTTCACCGTCGAATGTCTGGTTGAACGCTGCGCGCGGGTGGAAGCCGGAATGCCGGTGCTGGTCCACGCGGCTGCAGGCGGCGTAGGCCTGCTTATGGTGCAATGGCTTAAGGCCATCGGCGCGACGGTGATCGGCACGGTATCCACTGCGGCCAAGGCCGATGCCGCCCGCGCCGCCGGGGCCGATCATGTGATCAACTATGCCACCGATGCCGTTGCCCCACAGGTGCGCGATCTGACCGATGGCAAAGGCGTGCGCGTGGTGTTCGACGGCGTGGGCAAGGATACGTGGGAAGCCAGCCTCGATTCCACTGGCAGGCGCGGGTTGATCGTCAGCTTCGGCAATTCCTCCGGCCCGGTCACCGGCGTCGGGCTTGGCCTTCTGGCGCAAAAAGGCTCGCTGTTCTGCACTCGCCCCACGCTGTATGATTACTACCGCGAAGCCGGTGAACGCGCCGCCGGATCGGCCCGCGTGTGGGACATGATCGGCAGCGGCAAAGTATCCGTCACCATTGGCCAGACCCGCCCGCTGGCAGAGGTGGCTGAAGCCCACGCCGATCTGGAAGCCCGCCGCACAACGGGATCAACCGTGCTACTGCCCTAAGCCGCAACCTCAATCCTCCCTGTCTTTGCGAAGCACAGATGGGGAGGGGACCGCCAGCGAAGCTGGTGGTGGAGGGGTAAAAAGCCCCTCCGTCAGCCACCTGCGGTCACTGCCACCTCCCCATTTGCGCGTTCCACGAAAACGGGGAGGATCAACCCTCAAAACTTCGGCTTGCGCTTTTCCACAAACGCGCTTGTCCCTTCACGGAAATCCGCGCCCGAAAACGCATCGGCAAACACCTGCAAGCTGGCCGCATCGTCCGCCGCCTGCCCGTCCAGCACGTTGCGCACAAAGCCCTTGATCGCGCCTTGGGAATAGGATGACACAGCGACAATCTGGTCCACCAGCGCCCGTTCGCTATCGGCGCGCTCTTCGATCAGGCCAATGCGGTGGGCTTCGGCCACATCGATCAGCATTCCGGTATACAGCAGCCGACGCGCCTGCCCCGGTCCCACCAGATCGATCAGCAGCTTCACGTCATGCAGTGGATAGACAAGGCCCAGCTTGGCAGGCGTAATGCCGAAACGCGCCTTTTCGCCACCGATACGCATGTCACAGGCCAGCGCCAGCCCGCAGCCGCCGCCTACGCAATCGCCCTCAACCATGGCCACGGTCGGCTTGGCAAAGCGGGTCAGGTCAAACTGCGCGCGGTTGATCGCTTGTTGGTTGGCCGCGTGGAACGCCGCGTCGTCCTTGTTCGCCAGCAGTTCGGCAATGTCGGCGCCCGCGCAAAACGCGCCGCCTTCGGCCGATTTCAGCACCAGCAGGCGCACGGCAGGGTCGGCTGCGGCATGCGCCAGCAAACCGGGCAGCGCCTGCCACATGGCAATGTTGAAGGCATTGCGCTTGTCCGCCCGGTCGATCAGCAGGTTGGCGACCGGTCCGTCAATTTCAAGGCGCAGGTTCATGTACAGGTGCTCCCCAAAGCTGCCGGGTCTTTGTCCGGCAGCCGGGGATAAGGCAACCCGTTTCGCGTCCCATTTCGCGGGGCGACACATGCCCTATCCGCAATGCGGACAGGGCCGCGCCAACTTATGCCGTGGCTTTCGCCTTGGCTTCTACCGCAGCGTGGAACACCGAAGGTTCAAAGTAGAACGGCCTGATTTCACAGCACTTGCCATCGCGGAAGCGGAACATTTCGCACAGTTCTGCGGGCGGCAGCGCGGGATCGGCAAAGCGGAACGACAGGATGGTCACCGCATGGTCCTTGCCCGCCGTGGTTTCCACGCGGTCCAGCCCCACCACATCGACCATGCCCATGACTTTGGAATAGAGTTCTTTCAGCGCGTTCTTGCCGCGATATGTGCCCGCCATCGGCAGGCAATCAGCCTCGGTCACAAAGAAATCGTCGGTCAGCATGTCTGCCGCCTTGTCCCAGTCGCCCACGCCAGTCGTGGCGTAAAGATCGTCGACAAAGCGGATCATTTCGTCTGCGGTCATGCTCATGGCAAAAATCCTCTCAATTTGCGGCAGGATCGACCATGCGGGCACCTTCTGAAACCTAGCGATATGGCTAGCGATGCACACCGCCGCCACGCGCTAAGTATAAGCGATGGAGAGAACACCTGAAACCGCCCGCCACATCACGCTGGCCCGCCGCCCCACGGGCATTCCCGTGCCTGATGATTTCGCGCTGAAAGAAGCGCCCATGCCCACCATCGGCGCGGGCGAAATCCTTGTGAAAATGCGGGTCTGTTCGTGCGATCCGGCCATTCGCGGCTTTCTGGATGATCGCCCCAGCTACTTCCCGCCGGTCCAGCTTGGCGCGCCGATCAGCGGCATGTCGCTGGGCGAAGTGGTCGAATCGAACGATGCGGCATGGCCAGTTGGCACCCTGCTGCGCACCATGGCCACATGGTCGGAATATTATGTGATCCGGGGCGACGCACTGGGTCTGGAAAAGGTGGAAGCCGCGCCGGGCGTGCCTTTGCAGCACTATATGGGCGCGCTGGGTCCGGTCGGGCTGACGGCATGGGTTGGCCTGTTTGAAATCGGCAAGGCCAAGGCGGGTGAAACCGTGCTGGTCAGCGCCGCCGCCGGGGCCACCGGCAGCACCGTGGTTCAGCTTGCAAGGGCAGCGGGTTGCCGGGTTATCGGCCTTGCTGGCGGGCCGGACAAGGCACAGATCGTGCGCGATCTTGGCGCAGATATCGCCATTGATTACAAGGCAGTATCCGATCTTTCTGCGGCCATTTCCGAAGCTGCGCCCGATGGCGTGGACGTCTATTTCGATAACGTCGGCGGCGAAACGCTGGACGCCATCCTGCCGCTGATGCGCCTG
>JBJOPJ010000140.1:0-5157 GCA_046050825.1 Pseudomonadota bacterium | reverse complement strand
ACATTTTCATGACCATGAGCGCGCTGCACACCGTGGGCGGATCGCTGCTGCCCTATTTCGCACTGGTCATGCTGGTTGCCGCCATCATTCCCGCCTGCCGCCAGTTTGAACGCCGCTGGAACCGGTTGAGCGATGCCCAGGCCGCCGATCCGGACTTCGGCATTTATTACCGCCGCGACCGGAAAGGGTTGTGGGTGATGGCAATTGGCCTGCCGTTCACCGTTACCGGGCTGTTCAAGGTGCTGGCGCTGATTTTCAGCTGATTGCCCTTTTGCGCAACGCTCCCTAGATCGGCGGCTCTGCCGTTCAGGAGTTTCGCTTTTCCATGCTCAGCCCCAGCCATGCCCAAGACCGCGTTGCCGCGCTGGTCGATCTTGCGCGCCGTGCGGGGGCAGACGCCGCCGATGCCATCTATTCGGGCAGTTCGTCCGAATCGGTGCAAGTGCGGTTGGGGCAGCTCGAAGACGTTGAACGTTCCGAAGGCGAACACCTCGATCTGCGGGTATTCGTCGGCCAAGGTTCGGCTTCGATCGGATCAAGCGACCTTTCGGATGCCGCGCTGAAGGAACTGGCCGAGCGCGCCGTGGCCATGGCCCGCGCCGCGCCCGAAGATCACTATGCCGGCCTTGCCCCGGCCGAATTGCTGGCCCACGCCCCGTTTCCAGACCTTGACCTGAGCGACGCCCACGAACCCAGCCCGCAGGCCTTGCGCGAAATCGCGCTGGCCTGCGAAGATGCGGCCCGCGCCGTGGCCGGGGTGACCAACAGCGAAGGCGGCAGCGCCAGCGCCGGTTCGCGCGTTGTGGCGCTGGCCACCAGCCACGGCTTCCTTGGCGCCCACGCCGCAACCAGCCGGGGTCTTTCCGCCAGTGTCATCGCGGGCGAAGGCGCCGCGATGCAGCGCGACTATGCGTGGCGCAGTGCGCACCATGCGTCAGACTTGCCGACGCCGGCCGAAATCGGTGCGCTGGCTGGCCAACGCGCCGTGGCCCGGCTTAACCCGGGCCGGGTGAAAAGCGGATCGGTGCCGGTGGTTTTCGATCCGCGCGTGGGCGGATCGCTGGTCGGCCATCTGGTTGGCGCGATGTCCGGTGGGGCGATTGCCCGCCGCTCCAGCTTCCTGCTGGACCATAACCTCAAGCAGGTGTTCGCCCCGGGCATTGCGATTGTCGATGATCCGCACCGGCGGCGCGGGCTGTCATCGCGCCCGTTCGATGGCGAGGGCCTGCCCACCGCGCCCCGGCGGCTGGTGGATGACGGCCGCCTGACCGGCTGGCTGATGGATAGCGCGGCAGCGCGGCAACTGGGCGGCCAGCCGACCGGACACGCCGTGCGCGGCGCGGGCGGTGCGCCGGGCGTTGCGCCCAGCAACCTGCACCTTGAAGCCGGCACCCACAGCGTTGCCGAACTGATCGCGGATATCGCCGATGGGGTCTATGTCACCGAACTGATCGGCCACGGCGTGAACGGGGTAACCGGCGATTACAGCCGGGGCGCATCGGGCGTGCGGATCGTGAATGGCCAGCTGGCCGGGCCGATCGCCGAATTCACGGTGGCCGGCAACCTGATCGATATGTTCGCCCGGCTGGCCGTGGCCAACGATCTGGAATGGCACCGTTCGGTCAACGTGCCGACGATCCGGGTGGACGGGATGACTGTGGCAGGGGACTAAGCCCCTGCCGCCAGTGCAACATCACATTCGGGCTTGCTTGCTGGCCCGAACTTACTTGCTGGCTTCGTAGCGCGCGATGCATTCCTGGATCACGCGGCGCGCGTCTTCAGCATCGCCCCACTTGCCGATCCGCACCCACTTTTCAGCTTCGAGATCCTTGTAGTGGGTAAAGAAGTGTTCGATCTGCTGCAGCACGATCGAAGGCAGATCTTTCTGTTCGCCGATGTCCGAATAATACGGGAAGGTTGAATCGACCGGCACGCAGATCAGCTTTTCATCGCCGCCATGTTCGTCTTCAAGGTTCAGCACGCCGATCGGGCGGGCCCGCACCACGCAGCCCGGCACGAACGGCGAGCGCGCGATTACCAGCGCATCCAGCGGATCGCCATCGTCAGACAGGGTGTGCGGCACGAAGCCATAGTTCGCGGGATAGCGCATCGGCGTGTGCAGAATGCGATCCACGAACAGCGCGCCAGAGGCTTTGTCGAACTCGTACTTCACGGGTTCGCCGCCGACCGGCACTTCTATGATGACGTTAAGGCTCTCGGGCGGGTTATCGCCCACAGGGATCATGTCGATACGCATGGCGCGCGCCTTAGCCGCGAACATGCTGCGCCGCAACATCCGACATTGGTATATTTTACGCGAAAATCACCCCGCCGCACCGGCCAGCACGTTAATCGAAAAGGCCAGCACGCCGATGTTGAACACGAACGACAGCAGGCTGTGGGCCACCACCACCCGCCTGACCGCGGTGCGGGTCACATCCACATCGGAAGCGGCAAAGCTCATCCCAGCGGTGAAGGCGAAGTAGAAGAAATCCCAATAGTCCGGCTCGGCCGTACCGGGAAAATCGAACCCGCCCCGGTCCCCTTTGCCATCCGGCCCGCGGGCATAATGCATATGCGCGTAATGCAGCATGAAGACCAAGTTGGTGAAGGCCCACGACAGCGCCAACGTGACGATCAATTTGCCAATCGCCAGCACGTTGCCGCTGTGCGCCGCGGGCAGCTCTGCCGAAATCGCCGCCAGAATCGCCAATGCCGTTGCCGCCGTCACCACCAGCACGGTGCGCCGGTTGGCATCGTTCTGGGCAGCGTGGCGGCGCATTGCCGAAGCACTGCGATCGCGCAGCAGCGGCCCCAAGGACAGCATGAACGCCAGCGCGGCAACATCGAAGCCGATCACCAGCGCATCACCGGGCGGGCTGGCATGGACCAGCGCCCACACGGCCGAAACCCCGGCCATCAACCCAGCGAACAGCAAGAACCGCGGCGGCGCGATCCGGCGTCCCACGGCTTGGCGCAGGGCCGCGAACAAGCCGCTGCGGCCGGTCATTTCCGGCGCACCGCGGCGCCGGTCCGCTTGGGTGCCAGCAGCCGGTCAAGCCCGGTCGGCGCGGTGCCGGGCGCGGCCCGTTCCACCCATGGCCACTTCAGCCCGCCGGTGTAATCCAGCTTCACGGTCTGGAACTTGTCCCCGCGCTGGACCAGCAGCTCCAGCGCGCCCCCGGCCTTGGCGGCCGTGATCGCCGCTTTCAGATCATCGGCGGTATAGGCGATCGCATTGACCGCCAGGATCTTTGTCCCCGTTACCAGCCCCGCGTTAAACGCCGGGCTATCCCATTGGGTGGCGGTGATCTTGCCATCCTTGTCGATCGTCATGCCCAGCGAATACGTGAGCGACAGGATTTTGGCATCGGCCATGCGCGCCGCGTCATGCGGGTTGGGCTCGTCCTTCCAGGCCAGGCGATAGCCGCCCAGCTCGATCCCGCGGAGCGGCGCGGGCTGGCCCGGCTGGTTAAGCCGCGTTTCAAGTAAGCCCTTCCAGTCATAAGGATAGACCTTGCCCAGATCGCGGGCCACATCATCCAGTTCGAACGTAACCTGCCCCCAATCGCCCGCGTTGATCCCGAAGAACACCTTGCTGAAATCGTCGATCGATTTTGCGCCGCCCGTGCCGGCGCGGATGATCTGGTCGGCTTCCAGCCAGATCAGCGCGCCTTCGGTGTAATAGTCCTCGCTTCGCGCCATCGAGGCATAGGGCTTGGCCTTGCGCGCCCCGAACACCGGATCGAACCCGGTATCTTCGACCGAGCGCCACGCCCGACCCGGCTGGGTGGCGAAATTGCCGGCCCATCCAGCCAGCATGCCCAGCACCATATCCTTGCTCTGCAAACCCGAACGCGCGCCCAGCACCAATCCCCAGAACTGGTCCTGCCCTTCATAGGCCCACAGCAAATCCCCCTGCATCGGCTGACGATAATCGGGGGTCCACAACCGCGCCGGGCGGCGGAACTTGCCCGACCACGAATGCGAAAATTCGTGGGGCAGCAAATTGCGGTCCCATTCGTTCTTGTCCCATTCGGTAAAAGCGCTTGGCTCAAGCTGGTTTTCGCTCGAGCGGTGATGCTCCAGCCCGATCCCGCCCATCCGGTCGGTCAGCGCGAGCAGGAATTCATAGTGATCGAAATGGTTCGCCCCGAATGCCTGCCGCGCTTCGGCCACCAGATTGCGGTGCAGGGCGATCTGCTCGGGCGTGGCGGCCAGCTGTTCGGGCTTGTCGGCAACCACGTTAAGCGTGACCTTCTGGCCCAGGTCCCACTTGCGGAAATACTTTCCGGCAAAGATCGGACTATCGATCAAAACTTCATAATTGGTTTCAGCCCAATCCCATTTATCACCATTTTGGTTAACGCCATCCAGCGCGGTTGCCGCGGTCCAGCCGTGCGGCAGGATCACCGACGGGCGAACCCGGATCTGGCGGACGTAATGCCCGGCGGGATACAGGCTCATCATGTCGAACTGCAGGTTGAGCATTTCCTGCGTGGTCGAAATCCGCCCCTCGCTCGATTGCAGCGGGCTGGTGTGGATGAAGCGGGCCACCACTTGCGTTGCCCCGGCCGGCAGCTTGATGTGGAAGGCGTTCATATCCACCCGGTCGCGCTGCCATTCCAGCTTTTGACCAGCGGCGAAAAAGGTAATGTCCACCAGTTCGGCCAACGGACCGCGCGGCGCGTGCTTGCCCGGCAGCCAATCCGGGAACAGCAACACCAGCTCGCCGGCGCCGGGCACCACCGGGATGGTTTGCGTTACCCGGTACAGTCCGCGCACCACATCACTGGCATCGACCTCCAGCTGCATCGCGCCGCCCGGATAGGGCGTATCGGCCGCAGCCGGCAACCGATCGACGATCGGCACGGCGGTGGGCGCGGACAGCGTTTGGGCAAGAGCGGCGGGCGAACTGGCCAGCGCAAGGGCGGCCATCAGCGGTCGGAAAGTTTTGATCATCCGCGTTTCATGACGCCAAGCGCGATGCGGGGCAATCCTGCCGCGGGCACAGCCATCGCCTTTTGCCGCCAGTCTTGGCCTTTTCCACAGGCCGCAAACTCGCTAGGGGCAACCGCCATGAGCAGCACGCCCCAAGCCATTCGCGGAACGCAGGACATTTTCGGCCCCGACGCCGAGGCCTTTGCCCACGTCGTC
>JBJOPJ010000139.1:0-5263 GCA_046050825.1 Pseudomonadota bacterium | reverse complement strand
GTGTTCGCCGGCCAGTTCGCCCAGCATCGCTTTTACCCGCAGCACGAAGCGGCTGGGGATCACCGGTGCGCCTTCATCGCGCTGCGCCCAGCTTAGCACCACATCGCGCGCCCCCAGCGCCCCGGCAAGGTCATGCGCGGCCAGCCCGATCCGAAACTCTCCGCCCGGCACGCCCAGCGCGCGCAGCACCGCGGGCGGCAGCAATGGTTCGGGACTGGGGCTGCCCGGCCAGACGCCTTCGGTCAGCCCGCCGCAGATCACCAGATCTGCCCGGCTCATCCGGGCTTCCAGCAAACCGTAAATCGCCACGCGCGGATGCCCGCCCCACGGTGGGCGCACCGCCACGCGGTCCATCGCATCGCGCAGCACCGCAGGCAGATCGGCGGCGGTAATGGCGATGCCAGCTTCCTCCGCTCCGCCGCGCAGATCCTCGATCAACGCGGCCAGCGCGCGGCCATCGGCGCTGCCCCACAGCTGCGCCCCGCACAGGGCCTCGCCGGCCACGGCCAACCGATCCAGCGCATCGGCCAGCGGCAGACCTTCACCCCAATCCAGCAGCGGGGCCAGAATGGTTTCAACTTCATCCCACCACGCGCTAACCGCATCGCCGGCTGCTGCCTTGGCCAGCCGTTCGATCGCCGCACGCAGCGGCGGCAGGCCGGGCGCGGGGCGCGGGCCACGCAGCGCCAGATCCAGCGCGCGGGTATGATCCAGCCACTGCGCGCGCCCTTCGCCAGACCGCACCCACGGATTCTGCAACAGCGCCAGCAAAGCCACCGGGGCCGCTTCCTGCGCCGCCACTTCGGCCAGTTGCAGCAGCACGCGCCCGGCGGTGGTTTGCGGCAAAGGTTGGCCGGCGGTATCGTCCGCCGCGATCCCCCAGCGCCGCAAATGCGCCACCACCCGCGCTGCCAGCGCGCGATTGGGCGAAATCAGCGCCACGCGCCGTTCCGGCGTTTCCAAGGCCTCGCGCATCAGGATTGCGATGGCCTGTGCTTCTTCGCCGGGGTGCGCGGTTTCCATCAACCGAACGCCAGCAAGCCGGCGCTGTCCAGCGGGCAGATCGACCCACGCAGCACTGGCGGCTGGCGGCAGGAACAAGTTGGAAATGGCCCGGCTGCGTTCAGGCGCCGCCGCGGCCAGACCGGCGCGGTGCCACGGATCGACTTCATCGCGCGCCACGCCCATCCGGTTGAGCAGCAGCTTGAGGTGATATTGCGGATGGGTCACCGCGTCGCGTTCGCCAAACAGGGCCTCGCCAGACGGGGCGGGCGCGCCGGCCCGGCCCAGCAGGTCCCAAACGCCTTGCGGCAAACCAAGGTCAAGGTCGGGCAAAATCACCGCCCCGCCCGGCAAATCGGCAATGACCCGCAACAGCTTGGCCAAGGCCGGCGATGCGCTGGTTACCCCGGCGGCAACCAGCGCGGTTTCCGGCGGATTTTCCTGCCACCGCCGCGCCGCATGAGCGAACAGGAGATTGCGCCGTTCGGGCGGATCAACTTCGCCGCGCTGGGCCAGTTCCGCCAGCCAGCGCGCCTGCACCCGAGCGAACAGCCGGGTTGAGGTGCGCCAATGTTCGGCCAGATCGCCCACGATCCCCGCCACCCGCTCGGTCAGCAGATCGCCAAGATCGATCCCTTCTATTGCCAGCCGATCCATCGTTCGGCCCATATCGAAGGCCAGCCGCAGCAAGCCCGGGGTTTTGGGTGCCTCTGCGCCCATTTCATCGCGCAGCAGATCGGCCAGACGAAACCAGCGGCGGGTGGGATCAGCGGCCGGCGGCACTTGCGCATCCGTGCCCAGCGGATCGAGCAGCGGCCCCAGCGCTTCATCAAGGTCAAGATCGCCAACCACGGCCATGCGCGGCAACAGCATCCCCCCGCCAGACAGGCGCACGAACGCTTCGGTTACGATCCGTTCGGCACGGCGGCTGGGCAGCAGCAGCGTCAACCGGGCAAGGCCAAGCTCCTTGTCGGCATATCGCGGGATCAGCCCCGCCACCAGCGCATCGGCAAACCCGCGGTGCGCGGCGATCGAATAGACGTGCGGCGGGCGGCGTTCAGCCACTGGCCAGCAACGCTTCGGTTGGGGCAACAGCGGCGGCTTCGCCCACTTCGAACCAATCGCCGGTGTGGACCAGTCCGAACAGGCGCCCCTCGGCGATCGCCCGGCTCCACAGCAGGTTGGTTGAAAAAGCCCCATCCGGAGCATCGCGCAGCAGGCGGTGCGACACCAGCTGAATGCCGGAATAGATGAACGGGGCAACCCGCCCCGGCCGGCGGCGGCTGATCCGCCCAATCGGATCAAGGTGGAAATCGCCCAGCCCGGTGTAATTCCACGCACGGTGATGGCGCACCAGCAGCAGCAGCGCGTCCATCGTTTCGGGATCCCACGCATCAGAAAGTTCGCGGAACGCATTGCGCGGCCCATCCAGCCAGATGTTATCCGAATTCACGCAAAAGAACGGATCGGGCAACAGTCCGGCGCGGTGTGCCTTGACCATCCCGCCGCCGGTTTCCAGCAAGAGTTCGCGCTCGTCCGAAATCGCGATCTTCAGCCCAGCATAGCTCGCCAGATGGGCTTCAAGCGCGCCGGCCAGGTAGTGGACGTTGACCACCGCGTTGGTAACCCCGCCAGCGGCCAGTTGATCCAGGCTGTAATCAATCAGCGCCTTGCCGCCAACGCGGACCAGCGGCTTGGGCATAGTGGCGGTCAGCGGACGCATCCGCTTGCCCAGCCCCGCCGCCATCACCATCGCGGTGTCGGTTACCAGCGGCGCTTCGCTCATACGCTGAAGCTGCCCCCGCCGGCGGCGCGCAACTCGGCGGGAATGTTGGCATCGAACCACGCCTTAACCGGGGCCAGCGCGGGATGTGCCAGGTCGCGTTCCAGCGCCGACCATACCCGCGGAATGTAGTCAAGGTAGCGCGGCTTGCCATCGCGCTTCCACAAGCGCACGAAAATGCCCACGATCTTCGCGTTGCGCTGGGCCCCAAGCCGCGCATAATCCGCCAGAAAATGCTCTCCCGCACCGGACTTGCCGACATAATAATCGAACATTTCCGCTTCGAGCTGTTCGGAAACATCGCGGCGGGCATCCTGCAGCAACGACACCAGATCGTAAGCCGGATGGCCGATCAAGGCGTCCTGAAAATCCAGCAAGCCTTGCGCCTGAAGCGAGCCAAGCAGCATCACGTTTTCCGCATGATAATCGCGCAGCACCGTTACGCCGGGGCGCTGGCGCGGCAGCAGCTCGGACAAGACGGCTTCCCACGCGGCGACATAGCCGGGCCCATCAACCGCCAGCCCGCGCGCGGGGCAATACCATTCGACCAGCAGCTTCGCTTCGCGCAGATATTCCTGCAACGAATAATCCAGAAACGGCCCGGGCGGCAGGCGGTGCAGTTCGACCAGCGCATCGACCGCGCCCTGATAGACGGTGCGTTCATCGTCAGGCCACTGATCGATATATTCGCGCATCCGCACTTCGCCAAAGTCTTCCAGCAAGACCAGCCCGCGCTGCGCATCTTCCGCCAGGATCACCGGGGCCCGCAGGCCGTTGGCATCCAGCCACTTGGCCGCCCGCAGGAACGGCGCCGGATCTTCGTTCGGCGGCGGCGCATCCATCAGCATCGCGGTCTTTTCGCCCGCGCCGCGAATCCGGAAATAGCGGCGGAACGAAGCGTCTCCGGCCAAAGGTTCGATCTGGGCGCCGTCCCATCCGGCGCTGGCGAGGAAGGCGTTGACGCCGTCAGGTAATTGATCGCTCATGCTGGTTCACGCCCTAGCCAATCGGCCCCGCATTCGACAATGGCCAAGCGTCCCGTTTCCGCAGTTTCGAGCCGGATCGACAAGCAGCCCGGTTCGTGGCCGAAACCGCCGGCGTGTTCGGGCCATTCCGCCAGCAGCGCGGCGCCTTCGCGGTAATCGTCCAGCCCCAGTTCCGCCACTTCGGCGGGGCGTTCAAGGCGGTAGAAATCGGCATGGACCAGCGGCAGCCGCACGGCCGGCGGATCATAGGTTTCGATAATCGCAAAGCTGGGCGATGGCACTTCGCCGGAATGGCCCAGCGCCGCGATGATCGCCCGCGCCAACGTGGTCTTGCCCGCCCCCAGCCCACCCGAAAGCGCCACCACATCACCCGCCCGCAGCGCATTGGCGATGCTCGCGCCAAAGGCCTGCGTCGCGGCCATGTCGGGCAAAGCCACGTTCACGGCAATTCAACGATCGCGGCGGTGCCCTGCCCCGGCTCGGACAGCAATTGCAGGGTGCCGCCATGGGCTTCGATCAACTGGCGCGCCAGCGGCAGGCCCAGCCCTTGCCGTCGCTCGACGCTTTTGCCGTCGGCGCTCAGCTTGATCCCTTCCAGCGCCCGCGCCAGCGTGGGCGAATCCATCCCTGGCCCGTTATCCGAAATGACCATGCGCGAGCGGCCCTTGTGCGATCCCAGTTCCACCAGAATGCGGCCGCCGCGCGGCGTGGCGAAAATCGCGTTGTCGAGCAGGTGCCCCAGCGCCCGTGCCAAGCGGCGCCGATCGCCGATCAGCCGCCCCGCGCCCTTATCGCCCCGCAAATCAAGGTTCAGCCCCGCATCGCGGATCCGCGAGGCCCGATCTTCAACCAGCCGCGTCACAAACGGCAGCAGTTCGATGTCTTCCTGCGCCAGCGGCAGCATCCCGGCTTCGCTTTGTGACAGGTCGAGCACGGATTCGATCTGTTCGCCCAACCTGCCAACGGACGTCAGGATCGCATCGACATAGTCCTGCCCTTGCGCCGAAAGGTCCCCGCCCAGCCCGGCCTGCAGCAGTTCCGCAAAGCCGCCGATCGACGTCAGTGGGGTGCGGAATTCATAGCTCATATTGGCAAGAAAGCGGGTTTTCATCGCATCGGCTTCTTCCAGCGCGATGTTGCGTTCGCGCAGGGCTTCTTCGGCCTTTTGCGAATCCGTGATGTCCAGCACGGTCAGCAAGCCATTGCCATCGGGCAGCGCCACGCCGGCATATTCAAGGCTGCGCCCATCGGCCAGCACCACGCGCCCGCCGGTCTGCTTGCGATCCAGCGTGGCCGCGCGCACGGCATCGCCTACGGCCTTGGCCTTGGCGGGCTTGGCCAGCCGCCGCGCGATCCGTTCCAGCAGCGCCTCGATCCGGGGATGGGTATCCAGAAAGGCTTCGTCCAACCCCCAATCCGCCGCAAACCGGCGATTCCACAGCTGCATCCGACCATCCGGCGCAAACACGGCCACAGATTCGAACAGGCTGTC
>JBJOPJ010000138.1:0-5331 GCA_046050825.1 Pseudomonadota bacterium | reverse complement strand
ATGGTCGGCGATTTGATCAAGCGCACGCTGGCGCCGTGCCAGAAGGCGCTGGCCGATGCCGGCCTCAAGGCTTCCGACATCGATGAAGTCGTGCTGGTCGGCGGCATGACCCGCATGCCCAAGGTGCGCGATGCGGTGAAGGAATTCTTCGGCAAGGAACCGCACACTGGCGTGAACCCCGATGAAGTTGTGGCGATGGGCGCGGCCATTCAGGCCGGCGTGCTGCAGGGCGACGTCAAGGACGTGCTGCTGCTCGACGTGACCCCGCTGAGCCTTGGCATCGAAACGCTGGGCGGCGTGTTCACCCGCATGATCGATCGCAACACCACGATCCCGACCAAGAAGAGCCAGGTATTCTCGACCGCCGAGGACAACCAGCAGGCCGTGACGATCCGCGTGTTCCAGGGCGAACGCGAAATGGCCGCGGACAACAAGATGCTGGGCCAGTTCGACCTCGTTGGCATTCCGGCGGCGCGCCGCGGGGTGCCGCAGATCGAAGTGACTTTCGATATCGACGCGAACGGCATCGTCAACGTGTCGGCCAAGGACAAGGGCACCGGCAAGGAACAGCAGATCAAGATCCAGGCCTCGGGCGGGCTTTCGGACAACGACATCGACCAGATGGTCCGCGATGCCGAAAAGTTTGCCGAGGAAGACAAGAAGCGGCGTGAATCCGCGGAAGCGCGCAACAACGCCGATAGCTTGGTCCATGCTACCGAACGCCAGCTCGAAGAAAACGCCGACAAGGTTGATGCCGCGCTGAAGGCTGAAATCGAAGCCGCGATCGCGGAAACCAAGACCGCCATCGAAAGCGGCGATCCGGCTGAAATGACCGCCAAAACCCAGGCGCTTACCGAAGTCGCGATGAAGATGGGTCAGGCGATCTACGAGCAGGAACAGGCGGCTGCGGCATCGCCCGGTGGCGAAGCCGCCGCGGCTGACGCCGAAGACGTGGTCGACGCCGAATTTTCGGAAGTCGATGAGAACAACAAGGGCTAATAGCTGTGAACTCCCCCCGCCGTCCCGGATTTTTCGGGATGGCGGGAACGGGGCCGGGGTGTGATCATGGCAGTTGAAGCCGATTTTTACGAACTGCTCGAAGTCGAGCGGACCGCCGATGACGGCACGCTGAAATCATCGTATCGCAAGCTGGCGATGCGCTGGCACCCGGATCGCAATCCGGGCGATGCCGAAGCCGAAGCGCGCTTCAAGGCGATCAGCGAAGCTTACGAATGCCTGAAGGACCCGCAAAAGCGCGCGGCCTATGACCGGTTCGGCCACGAAGCGTTCAAGAACGGCGGGATGGGCGGCGCAGGCGGCGGGCAAGGCGGGCCGGGCGCGGGCTTTTCCGATCTGGGCGATATTTTCGAAACGATCTTCGGCAGCGCGTTTGGCGGCGGCGGTGGCGGGCGCCAGCAGGCGCGGCGCGGCGCCGATCTTCGTTATGACATCGAGATCGGGCTGGACGAAGCCTTTCACGGCAAGACCACCCAGATCGAAATCGAAGTTTCCACGCGCTGTGAACCCTGTGATGGTTCGGGCGCGCAGCCCGGCACCGGCACGCGCCGTTGCAACTTGTGCGGCGGACACGGCCAGGTCCGCGCGCAGCAGGGCTTCTTCATGGTCGAGCGGACTTGCCCGACCTGCCACGGGCGCGGCGAGGTTATCGAAAAGCCGTGCAAATCGTGCCGCGGCGAAGGCCGGATCGACCAGCCGCAAAAGGTGGACGTCACCATTCCGCCGGGGGTTGATAACGGCACGCGCCTGCGCCTTGCGGGCAAGGGCGAGGCCGGGCCATTTGGCGCGCCGGCCGGCGATCTTTACATTTTCATCCATATCCGCCGCCACGCGGTGTTCGATCGCGATGGGACCGCGCTGATTACCCGCGTGCCGATCACGTTCACCACCGCGGCGCTGGGCGGCGAAATCGAAATTCCCGGACTGGACGGCGAAAAGATCACGATCGACATCCCCGCCGGGATTCAATCGGGCAAGCAACTGCGCAAGCGGGGCGAAGGGATGCCGGTGCTGCAAGGGCGCGGGCGCGGCGATCTGGTGGTTGAGATTATGGTCGAAACGCCAACCCGGCTGACCGCTCGGCAAAAGGAACTGCTGCGCGAGCTTCAGGCCAGCGAAACCGGGGATGAATGCCCGCAATCCAAAGGCTTTTTCGATCGCCTGAAGGATGCGTGGAGCGACCTGACCGAATAGGGCCGCCCGGTTTTCTGGCGCCCGGTTAGCTGGCCCCCGTTCTGCATGGCCGCGCGTCATGCTAGGTCGGCAGTGCTTCCACTTCCGCGCGCACCGAGGGGACTAGCGCCGGATCGGCGTTCAGCTTGCCGGCTTCCTCTTCCAGCACTGCTTGGAATGCCTCACGCTTGAACTGGGCCACTTCGGCCGGATCAAGCCGGCTGCCGGCGGGCAGCGCGGATGCCACCAGATCGATCATCCGCTCCGCGCCGTTCAGCCGGCCCCACAAGTAATCGTTCTCGCGGTAGGCCCGGCTGAAGAATGCGCCGAAGTTGTAGAATTCGGTGCCGCGCAGCACCGAGGCCGGCGCATCGGCCCGGATCGTCCGGCAATCGAGCGGCGAAATCCGATCGACTTTGGCCGGTTCGATCTCGTTGCCCAGTTCGGTGCGCAGCAGCGGCAGGGTGACGGTATCGTAGAACGGGAAGCCAAGGTACGTCAGCATGATCTGGCGGCGCAATTCACGCGGTACTTCGGCCAGATTCTGCACCAGCAACGCATCCACTACCAGATCGGTGGCGGGAAGCTGGCGGCGATGGGCAATTGTGGTCAGCACCAGTTCGGGATCGGCAAACACCTGCCGCGCGATGTCGGCAAAATCGCTGCCGAGCGCATTGGCGCCCTCGCGATCGAAATAGAGCGAAAGCGCACGATACACCCCGTTACGGGCTTTTTCCCGCATGTCTGCCGGGAAGGCTTCGAAATCGGCCCAATCTTCGGACAGGCGGCGGACCAGCAGCCGCAGGCGGCGTATCCGGAAGCCAAGATCGTGCTGGCGGAAGAATGCCAGTGCCGCATCCGATGCACCGCCCCCGGCGGCGGCAATCCGGTCCATCCCGCCCTCTCGGGCCAGCCAGTCTGCCAGATGTTCGGCGATTGGCGCGGAACTGGTCAGCGCCAGATCCGGAGTTGCCGCAAGGATGGTATCGGCAAGGTCGGACAGGATTCCGGCCAGTTTGACTTGCCCATAGGCCTGATAGGCGAAACCGGCGCGCTCTGCGGCGGCCTGCTGCGCAGTATTGCGCCAGTTTGACAGGCGCTTCACCGTGGGGCGATCGAAGAACAGCGTGCGGCCGAACAGCTTTTCGACCGTGCCTTCGATTTCCGGGCGCAGCGTATCCAGCACCCGCTTCAGCGTCTCCAACTCGCGCGAGCGGCGCTCGATCACTTCAAGGTTGTCGCGCACGGGCTGTTCGCGGGGGATCGAGGACAGCGATCCCGCAATCACCGAAAAGAATCCCGGCAGGCGCGGATCGGACTTGCGCTGCCCGCCCACTTCATCGGGGTGGGGGTCGATATACAGAAAGCGCCGGTCCACTTCGCGCTGGGCAGGGCGATCGCGCAGCACGCTCATCGCCTCAGAAAACGGCGCGTTGACCAGCACCGACCCATCGATCAGCGCCACGTTCGCCAGATCGCCGCGCAGCACGTGTTCGGGCATGATGCGCTGGGTAAAGGCGGCGCGGCTGCGCCATGGTTCCCCGCGCTCGGCCGCCAGCGTATCGATTTCGGCCAGCCCGAGCGCCGGGAACGCGCCGGGGAAGCTGGCCGTGGCGCGCGCGGCAAAGACCAGTTCCAGCGTTGGCGCCAGCGGCTGTGCGGCGGTATCGGGGGCGGGGCTGCGGAACCCGATCGACAGGCGGTGTTCGCTTTCCTCGATCCGCGCCGGGCTGTTCAGGCGCACGATTTCAGCGTGGCCCTTGAAGTCGGTGGCGGTCACAAACAAGTCGATCGGATGGCCGGGGGGCAGCAGCGGCGCTTCGGCCCCGCCGTGTTTCATCGCATCGAACGCTTTGGCCAGCAGCCGCGAAAAACCCAGCCCGCCAAACGGCGGCTCGAACCAGCGCGAGCGGATCAGCCGCGAAAGCTTGGCGCGCACTTCGCTGCGGGTTTCGGGGGCAACGCTGGCCGAAACGAAGTTGCCCGGCCGCTTGAGCATCCAGTACACCAGCGGCATTGCCCAGAATTTGGCAAAACGCGACCACGGCCGGGCATCCGGATCAAGCAAAACATCGACATCGGCGTTGTCCAGCCACAGGCTGGTCAGCGGTTCAAGGCTTTGCCCGGAATGGATGGCCTGGGCCAGAAATATGCCGTTGATCCCGCCGGCCGAAGCCCCCGCGATGATATCCGGCAACACCCAGAGCCGCAGTTCGTGATGCGAGGTAATGCGCTGCAACAGGCGCAAGTACACCGCTTCGCTGCCCCCGGTGGGAATGGCTCCGCCATGGTGCGCGCGGCTGGCGCGGGCCAGCTTCCACAGCTCTTTGGTAACGCCGTGCATGTACACAGCCAGACTGACGCCGCCATAGCAGACCAGCGCGATCCTGAGTTCCTTCTGCCGCATCGCCGCTGACTGTGGCAGATTTTGGCAAGGCAAGCCAAGCAACTTGATCCGGAAAAACCCGAACGGGGCCTTGCGTTCCGCTTTCGTTCTCTTTATCGCCGGGGCATGGCCAAGCCCAAACGTCGCTATGTCTGTGCCGCGTGCGGCAGCGTAACCACCCGCTGGCAGGGGCAGTGCGCCGATTGCAGCGAATGGAATACGCTGGGCGAAGAAACCCCGGCAACGGTGTTTTCGCAAAAACACGATCTTTCGTCGGGTGGCCGGGCGATCCAGTTCGAACCGCTGGATGCGCCGGGCAAGGCGCTGCAACGCCGCTCTACCGGCATTGCCGAATTTGATCGCGCGCTGGGCGGCGGGCTGGTGCCGGGCAGCGCAATCCTGATGGGCGGCGATCCGGGGATCGGCAAATCCACGTTGCTGCTGCAGGCTTCGGCCAAAGTGGCCATGTCGGGGGCAAGCGCGGTCTATATCAGCGGCGAAGAAGCCGCCGGGCAGGTGCGCCTGCGCGCGGAGCGTCTGGGGCTGGCCGGTGCGCCGATCGCGCTGGCCGCGGCCACTTCGGTGCGCGATATTCTGACCACGCTGGGCCAGATGGAACCGCCCGAACTGCTGGTGATCGATTCGATCCAGACCATGCATTCCGACCAGATCGAAGGCGCGCCGGGCACCGTCAGCCAGGTTCGCGCATCGGCTTTCGAACTGATCCGCTATGCCAAGGAAAACGGCGTTGCGCT
>JBJOPJ010000137.1:0-5337 GCA_046050825.1 Pseudomonadota bacterium | reverse complement strand
AGCATGGTCGCGGCCTTCCTTTGCGGGGGAGCAAAAACGCGGCGGCTCCATGCAGGGGGATTGCCGCCGGGGCAACCCCTGCATTGCAATAATACGGTATGCGCGCGGAAATTTGCGCGAACCGGCCAGATTACGTCAGAACGGGAACCAGTTCTGCTTGCGCGAGAACTTCATGTAACCACCGTTCACGCCCAGTCGCAGCCCCGCACCGGAACGAACGGGAATCAGCACCTTGTCGCCCTTGCGCAGATAGCTGACATGGAAACCACCGATCAGATAGGCTTGCCCCTCTCCTGCGGGGAAGCGGGTGTACAGCTCTTCGCTGTCGAACAGGTTATAGACCAGAACGAACGTGCTGGCAGCGTTGGCCCCTGCGTCAAAGCCGATGGAAGGGCCGGTCCAATATACCGGGCGCTCACCCTCTACTTTGTGATGCAGGGTGCCTGAACCATAACGCAGACCAACAACCAGCGCGGCCCCGCCTTCGCGGCCGACGATATAGGCGTTCGGCTCGCCCTGCTTTTTCAGCAGATCCTTGATAAGATCGGCAAGCCCTGAAGCCCCCTTGCCGAACACCCCTTCCGCCGCGCCGATAAGATCATCCTCGCGGTAGGAACCTGCCTGCCCGCTGGCGGGGGCAGGCACCGGTGCGGTAGTGGTAGTGGGCGCAGGCGTGGGATAACTGGGCAACGCATCAGGCGAAGGCACGGTTGTTTCCTGCCCGGTTGCCGCCGGAAGTGCAGGCGTGGTCCCCGCTTCGGCTCCGACAGGCGATGCTGCGGGCGCCGCGCCCGATTGGGGCACCAGATCGCCATCGATAGCCGCATTGGGGTCAATCGTCTGGACCTGAGCTGAAACCGTGCTGGCCGCCAGCGCTGCTGCCGCGGCCATACCAGCAGCCATTGCCCGAAGCCTGGATCGAATCATCATCATTGCCGTAAATCCCGTCCCACCCGCAAAATCCGCGCGAGCCACCGTCGATTGCACCAGAATCGAACGCTGCCGTCCCCACAATGAACCGGCGATGAGTCGAGTCGGAAATGCGCCAAAGTGCCGGATAACGAGGCCGCTCCGCAGTTTCTCCAACTACCGCAGCATTTTTCCCAACAGCCCCTTGCCGCCCTCAACAACCCCCGCTATAGGCCCGGCTCGCCGCTGCGATCCGGAGACGTGGGTGAGTGGCTGAAACCAACGGTTTGCTAAACCGTCGTACTGGTAAATCCGGTACCGAGGGTTCGAATCCCTCCGTCTCCGCCATCACCCTAACGAAAAACGCTTGTGAATACCGCGCTTCGGTAGGGTTTCGGTGTTCGCGTTTATGTGGTGCGGGCACTTTCTGGGCACCCGCACCATCTATATGAAAATCAGAAGCTTGCGCGGGCGGTGATGCGGATGTCGCGGCCTGCGAGGGGGGCGAAGTCCTTCAGGAATGAGGCGTGGCGGCGGGCGTCCACATCGAAGATGTTGTTGGCCGACAACGCAAAGGACAACGGGCGGTCCTTGCCCCACGGGCGATAGTTGATCTCGGCATTGACCACGGTGAAGCTGGCCGTCTGCGTTTCAAACGCGGTGGTGCGGTTCTGGCTGTCGTTCCATTCCACCTCGCCCCGCAGGTCAACCTTCTGGCCTTTCACGGCCAGCCCGCCCTGCACGCGCAGCGGCGGGATGCGTGGTGCGGGACCGATATTGCCCACGTCCGCATGGACATAATCGGCAAGACCATCCGCCACCACATCCATGCTGCCCAGCTTTGCCAGCGTGGCCGAGGCCTGAAGTTCGAACCCGTAATAGCGCGCCTTGGCCTGCCCGAACTGATAGACCGGCAGCCCATCCTCGACCGCGCCGGTCAGGTCTTCGTAGATGAAGTTGTCGAACCAGTTGTAATAGGCGGACGCTTCCAAGCTGAAGCCTGCCCCCTGCCCGCGCAGCACGGCTTCGAGGCCGGTTGCCCGCTCGACCTTGAAATCGGGATTGCCCACTTCGAACGCCTGCGTGCCGGCATGGGGGCCATTGGCGAACAGTTCTTCAGCCGAAGGCGCGCGCGCGGTGCGCGAAAGATTCACCCCCAGACGCCAGCCTTGGGCAAGGGCATAAGATGCGCCCCCCGACGCCGAGAGCGTGTCGAACCTACGCTTCCCGCCAAAAAACTGCGGCTGATCCGCAGTGGGAAAACCTTCCGCCACGGTATGTTCGTACCGCGCGCCGCCTTCCAGCTTCAGCTTGCCCAGATCGATCTGTTGCAGCGTGAACAGTCCCAGTTGCCGGGTAGAGCTTTTCGGCAGGAAAGCCTCATCACCAATCACGTTGAAATCGCGCGAGAAGTATTGGACGCCGCTGGCACCTTTCCACGCACCACGATCTGCCTGAACCAGTTCGAGCCGCCCCTCCAGCCCCTTGTTGTAGAACGCCGTGCCGATGCTGCCGTCGCCTTCCAGTTCGAAATGGCGGTAGCTGGCATAGCCCGCCCGCGCGCGAATTGATTTGAGCAGACCGCCACCGGTTTCCACTTCGGCGCGCAGGTCAAGGCGGTCCTGCGCCACATCAAGCCGCGGGCCTTCCTGCTCCTCGCCGGGGCGGATCGCGTAGCGTACCGGCACGCCATAAAGGCTGTCATAGTGGCTATAGGCGATGCCCATGTTGCCCGTGTCGGTGATCAACGCCGCGCCCACACCCGCCGTCCATGTTTCAGCACCCGAATTGGGCAAACGCCCCTTCAATGCCGCATTATTGGCAAAGCTGATGCCTTCGGCGATCTGGTCTTCATCCTCGGTTCCGGCATTGGCCAGCGCCGTCAGCCGGGTGCCGGGCGCCAGCACATTGCCGCCCACGCGCAAGTCGCCGCTTTTCGTATAGCCGCCATCAGCATGGACCACGAATTTGCCCGCCAGCGGCACATCCACCGCCCCGCCAATGGAACGCTCATCCGCAGCCGATGCATATGTGCCAATCATGTCGACATGAACCGGCTCATCCGGGATGCTGCGCGGAATACGCTTGTCGATCACGTTCACCACGCCGCCGATGGCCGATGATCCGAACAATAGCGTGGCAGGGCCGCGCAGCACCTCGATCCGTTCGGCCAGCAGCGGATTGATCGCCACCGCATGGTCGGCGCTGGTGTTCGAAACGTCGAAAGCCCCTACCCCGTCAGTCAGGATTCGCACGCGCTCTCCCTGCAAGCCGCGCAGCACCGGGCGCGAGGCATTGGGGCCGAATGAAGTAGCGGACACCCCCGGAAAGCGGTCCAGCGTCTCGCCCAGCGTAGAGCGCAGCGCCTGCGCCAGTTCCTCGCCCTGCACCACCGATACGCCAGACAGGATATCCAGCCGGTCCCGTTCGAACGGCGCGGTCACCACAATCTGCGCCGACGGCGGCACATGCACGTCACCTGCATCCCCACCATCGGCGGGTGCCTCGCTCGCCCATGCCTGCGGGACCATGGCGATGCAGGCTGCCGCGCTGCAACCGGCAAGGAGAATGGAGAGCTTCATCGGGAGAATCCTTCTTTGAATTCAGCCGTATCGGCAAGCCGCGACCGTGACTCCGACACTGACTTTCGCCCGCTCCCATATCCCGCCATTTTGAATGTTACAAGATAACATTACACCTTTGTTGAAAGCCGCGGCAGATGCCCGCACGCAGGACCGGCCCTTCAAACATCAGGATCAGACAGCTCTGAATCCGACAGCTCCGAATCAGACAGGGCACCGCGCACCCCCACCGGCCGCCATGGCTGGCCCAGCCGCGCCTCGAACCTGTCGCGCAAGGCCCAGACCCAGCCGATGCGGCGCTCGGCAATACCGGGCAGGCTCAACAGATCGCCGCCCAGCCATGGGAGATAAGGATTACGCCGCGAATAGGACCAGATTTCCACGCGCTCTCCGGGCCTTACCGACGCTCCACGGGCATGAAAGCCCACCGTATCAGCCACGACCAGCGTATTGGCGGGCACTGCCAGCCCTTCAGGTGCAGGCAGGTCCATCGCCGCAAGATCGGCTTCCGCAACACGGGGCGAACCACGCGCGGAAAGCCTGTCTATGGCGCGCGGATCGGCCATGCTGCGCCGCCGCTCCCACGCCAGCCGCTGCGGCGTGAAACGGTGCGATCCGCGTACATAAGTGAACGGCCCATCCTCTGCCGTGACCGGGTTCAGAAACAGCCACGATTTCAACGACGCATGGAAGCTGTCGGCGTGCAGCACTTCCTGCGGATCAGCCTCGTTCGTGCCGGTGTGGCTGGCGATGGTCTGGATGTAGTGTAGCGGCGTAGTGCGAAATCCCGCCACATAATTCAGCAGCGCCACCAAATCCTTGCGCGCCAAAAGCGCCCGCAATGCGGGAATAGCGGCCAGCATGTCAGGATCAACCGCCAGTCTGCGGGTGATCGCATCCCCCTGCCGCATTTCACGCGCAGGCCCGCGATAGGCCAATATCGCCGCGCGCAGGACAGGAAAGTCGTCCGCTGGCACCACGTCAGGAATAGCCACAAACCCGTCGCGTTCAAACGCAGCAACCCATTCGGGCCGCACATGTCGGGCCAGCCGTCCGCGCCGCCAGCGGCACATCGCCGCCGCCAGCCGCACGCGCGCGCCGTGCAGCCCACGCTGATTCAACCGGCGCGAACCGATCAACGGATTGTCGAGAAAGCTCTTGGCACCGGTCAGTAACTGGGCCGCCCACAGCGGAGCCATCAGTACCTTGCCGATGATCGCGGCCAATCGCATGTCAACTCCTGCGTTGCCCCGCCTGCATCAGCGCGCCGATTAGAAGCCCTTCACCAGCGCGTCAATTGCCTGCAACTGCGCCACCAGCGGCTCAAAATCGGCAAGCGGCAAGGCATTAGGGCCGTCAGACATGGCATTGGCGGGATCGGGATGAGTTTCCATGAAAAGGCCCGCCACGCCCGCCGCGACCGCAGCACGCGCCAAAAGCGGCACGAACTCGCTCTGCCCGCCTGATCGCTCCCCCAGCCCGCCCGGTTGCTGCACAGAATGGGTGGCATCGAATACCACCGGGCATCCGGTCTGCGCCATAATGGCAAGTCCGCGCATATCGGAAACCAGCGTGTTGTAGCCAAATGAAACGCCACGATCGCACAGCATGAAGTTGTCAGGATTTTGCCCGGCTTCACTGGCTGCGTTGCGAGCCTTGGCGGCAACCTGCGTCATATCCGCAGGGGCCATGAACTGCCCCTTCTTGATATTCACCGGCCTGCCCGATGCTGCCACCGCAGCAATGAAATCGGTCTGCCGGGCAAGGAAAGCAGGGGTTTGCAGCACGTCGGCCACATCTGCCACAGCAGCCACCTGCTCGCGTTCATGCACGTCGGTCAACACCG
>JBJOPJ010000136.1:0-5375 GCA_046050825.1 Pseudomonadota bacterium | reverse complement strand
CCCGCATTTGCGGGCGCCATACTCACAGGAAATACGTAACCCATGATCCGCGATACCCTCAAGGCCGCGCAGGTTTCTGCCATGAAAGCGGGCGACAAGCCCCGCCTAGCCGCCGTCCGCCTGATCCTCGCCAAGATCAAGGACAAGGACATCGAACTGCGCACCGCCGCCGCCACGCCCGATGACGATGCACTGGTGGTCGATGTGTTGCAGAAAATGGCCAAGCAGCGCCGCGAATCGATCACCCTCTATGAACAGGGCGGGCGCCAGGAACTGGCCGATGCCGAACAGGCCGAACTGGTGGTGATCGAAGAATTCATGCCCCAGCAGATGGGCGAAGCCGAAACCACGGCCGCGATCGAAGCGATCAAGGCCGAACTGGGGGCCAGCGGCATGAAAGACATGGGCCGCGTGATCGCCGAACTGAAGGCCCGCCACGGCACCCAACTGGATATGGGCAAGGCCAGCGGGCTGGTGAAGGCGGCACTGGGCTGATCTTGCCCGCCGCCTGCCCCTTCGCCAAACCGATTTCCCCCGCCGATCGCGTGTCTGCGCTTTGGGCCGCTGGCTTGGGGTGGTAACGCTGCGCCATGCTTTCACCCCAATGGCTTGATGAACTGCGCGCCCGCGTCACGCTGTCCAGCGTGATCGGGCGCACCACGCGGCTCACCAAGGCGGGGCATGAATTCAAGGCCTGCTGCCCGTTCCACAATGAAAAATCGCCCAGCTTCACGGTCAATGACCAGAAGGGCTTTTACCACTGCTTTGGCTGCAGCGCGCACGGCGATGTGATCCGCTGGATGACCGACCAGCGCGGAATGGAATTCATGGACGCGGTCAAGGAGCTGGCCGCCGAAGCCGGGATGGAAGTGCCCGCGCCCGATCCGCGCGCCGCCCAGCGCGCCGAACAGGCCAGCACCCTGCACGATGTCATGGCCGCCGCGCAGGCCTGGTTCGCCGCGATGCTGACCGCCCCCGAAGGCGCCAAGGCGCGCGCCTATCTGGCCACACGCGGGTTCGATGCGCACACGGTGGAACGATTCGGCTTTGGCTATGCCCCCGAAGGCCGGCAGGCTTTGAAGGAAGCGCTGAAGCAATTTCCCGAACCGCTGCTGATCGAAGCCGGCCTGCGAATCGCGGTGGACGACAAAGACCCGTATGATCGGTTCCGCGGCCGCCTGATGCTGCCGATCGAAGATGCGCGCGGGCGGGTGATCGCGTTCGGCGGCCGGATCCTCGATGCGCACAAGACCGACGCGCCAAAGTACCTCAATTCCCCCGATACGCCGCTGTTCGACAAGGGGCGCACGCTTTACAACCTGCACCGCGCCGGCCCGGCAACGCGGCAGAGCGGGCGGATCATCGTGGTCGAAGGGTACATGGACGTGATCGCGCTGGCGGCGGCGGGCTTTGCCGATGCGGTGGCGCCGCTGGGCACCGCGCTGACCGAGCGCCAGATCGAAATGCTGTGGCGGCTGGTTGAAACCCCGATCCTGTGTTTTGACGGCGATGCCGCCGGCCAGCGCGCCGCAATGCGCGCGGTAACCCGCGCCCTGCCGCTGCTGCGCCCCGCGCATTCGCTGCGAATCGTGCGCCTGCCCACCGGGATGGACCCCGATGACCTGATCAAGCGCGATGGTCCGCGCGCCATGGAAGCCCTGCTGGCCCAGCCGCAATCGCTGCTCGATCTGCTGTGGGAACACGAACGCGATGCCGCGCCGCTGGCCTCGCCCGAAGACAAGGCCGGCCTCAAGGCGCGGTTGATGGCACATGTCGAAACGATCGCCGATGGCGATATCAAGGCCCTGTACCGGCGCGAATTGACCGAACGGTTTTCGGCGTTCGCGTTCCCGCCGCGCCCTCAGCGCGAATGGCGCCCGGCAATGGGTGGTAGACAGACCGGGCGTGGTGGACAGGCTTCATGGGGCGGATCGGCGCAGCTACCCCGCCCCAGCCCCGAAAACATCGCTCGGCTGCGCCGCAACATGGGAAATCGAGATGCACTGTCGGCCGCAGTGCTGGCCGGATTGCTGCGTTACCCCCGCGAAATCACCCGCCACGCCGATGCGCTGGCCCGCGCCGAACTGGCCGATCCGCGCTTTGCACAGCTGATCGATGCGGTGGATGCGGGGCAACCGCTTGAAACGGGCGCGCTTGCCACCATATTAACGAACCGGGGCCTGGCAGCCCCGCGTCCCGATGAGTACGCTTCGCTTCGTTTCGGCTTTCTGGCCGATGATGCACCGGTCGATCAGGCCCGCGACGACCTTGCACAAGCGGTCGGTTTGCTGGTTGAACGCCCTGCATTGGAAGCCGCGCTGGCCGATGCCACTGCGCGGTTTGAACGCGATTTGTCCGAAGGGGCTTACGCCGAGCAGCAAAGACTGCTGAAGAGAAAACTGGAATTCGATTCGCGTCTGCGGCAAATGGCCAGCGCGCGAGCGGGCGGTTCATGATCGAACTGCCCCCCAAAACCGATGGCGGAATGCCAAAACGCATGGCGGAATGATGGACGACGAAGAACTTAACGGCGGCGACAAAGAGGGTGGCGATGCACCCCTGATCGACCTTAACGAAGCTTCGATCAAGAAGCTGATCGCCCGTGCCAAGCGGCGCGGGGTGATCACGGTTGACGAACTGAACGAAGCGCTGCCGCAAGACCAGATGTCTGCCGACCAGATCGAAGACATCATGTCCGCGATCAGCGAAATGGGCGTGAACATCGTCGAAAGCGACGAAGACGCGATCGACCCGGATGAGAAGGACGTCGATGAAGTCGACGAGCCGGATCCCGTCGGCGAACGCCCGGACCTGATCAAGAAAAAGGAAACCATCGATCGCACCGATGATCCGGTGCGGATGTACTTGCGCGAAATGGGCGCGGTCGAACTGCTCAGCCGCGAGGGCGAAATCGCCATCGCCAAGCGCATCGAGGCTGGCCGCGACACGATGATTCTGGGCCTGTGCGAAAGCCCGATCACCTTCCACGCAATCATCCAGTGGTCCGAAGCGCTGAACGCCGGCGAAATGCAGCTGCGCGAAATCCTTGATCTCGATGCGATGCTGTCGAAAGAACCGCAGCCGGAAAACCTCTCCGAAGACGGCGAAGTTGAAGGTGATGGCGAAATCAGCGAAGCCACCGCCGGCCCTTCCTACAAGGAAGAGGAAGACATCGAGGAAGAAGAACCCGCAGATAGCGAGGACGAGGACGGCATCGAACGCCGCGCCCGCCGCCCCGCCGAAGAGGAAGAGGAAGATAACACCCTCAGCCTGGCGCAGATGGAAGCGGCGCTGAAGCCCGGTGCGCTTGAAAAGTTTGCCGAAATCACCTCGCTGTTCCGCAAGTTCGAAAAGATTCAGGCCGATCGCCTGAATTCGATGGGCCTTGGCGTGGCCTTCCCGGCAGCCAAGGAAAAGACCTATCAGCAACTGCGCGAAGATCTGACCGCGCAAGTGGAAAGCGTGCAGTTCCACGCGACCAAGATCGAATATCTGGTCGACAATCTCTACGCCTTCAACCGCCGCCTGACCACGCTGGGCGGGCAGATGCTGCGCCTGGCCGAACGTCACAAGGTTAACCGCAAGGACTTCCTCGACAGCTACGTCGGCCACGAGCTGGACGATGGCTGGCTGCAGGCGCAGGCCGGGAAAGACAAGAAGTGGGCGGCGTTCGCCGACGTCGAAGCCGATGCGGTGGAACGCATCCGTGCCGAAGTTTCGGACATCGCTTCGGCCACCGGGATGGCGCTCACCGAATTCCGCCGCATCGTCAACATGGTCCAGAAGGGTGAACGCGAAGCGCGCATCGCCAAGAAGGAAATGGTCGAAGCGAACCTGCGGCTCGTGATTTCGATCGCCAAGAAATATACCAACCGCGGCTTGCAATTCCTGGACCTCATTCAGGAAGGCAACATCGGGTTGATGAAGGCGGTCGACAAGTTCGAATACCGCCGTGGCTACAAGTTCAGCACGTATGCCACGTGGTGGATCCGGCAGGCGATCACCCGCTCGATCGCGGATCAGGCCCGCACGATCCGTATCCCGGTCCACATGATCGAAACGATCAACAAGCTGGTCCGCACCAGCCGCCAGTTCCTGCACGAGCAAGGCCGCGAGCCCACGCCCGAGGAAATGGCCGAACGGCTTTCGATGCCGCTCGAAAAGGTGCGCAAGGTGATGAAGATCGCCAAGGAGCCGATCAGCCTCGAAACGCCGATCGGCGACGAGGAAGACAGCCACCTGGGCGATTTCATCGAAGACAAGAACGCGATCATCCCGGTTGACGCGGCAATTCAGGCCAACCTCAAGGAAACGGTCACCCGCGTCCTCGCCAGCCTGACCCCGCGCGAAGAACGCGTGCTGCGCATGCGCTTTGGCATCGGCATGAACACCGATCACACGCTGGAAGAAGTGGGCCAGCAGTTCTCGGTAACGCGCGAACGTATCCGCCAGATCGAGGCAAAGGCGCTGCGCAAGCTCAAGCACCCCAGCCGATCGCGCAAGATGCGCTCGTTCCTTGATCAGTAAATTCCTAGATCAGTAAATTCCTATAAAATAACAGTTTTATCTGGACAATGCCGACACCCCAATGCAACCTGCGAAGGCTGCATTGGGAGTCGTCTGATGAATTGCCTCAAGTGTGGGTCGCCAATTTCACAAGACGGGCCATTCTGCTCCCAATGCGGCACCGGAATTTGTTCAGCGATCGATCACGAACGCGAACGCAGCCGCCGGATGGCTTGAAGCGCCCCCGTCAGGTGGTCCCAATCCGGCTCAACGCGGTGGCACGGCACCTGAAACGGTGATTACGGGCGAGTCTCGCTGGCAATGCGAGCGACTCGCGACTAAGGGGAGCGCGAGCGATTCTTCCCCAATGAACAGGCCTGCCCCACTGCCATGCGCATTGCCATTGCCTCTGATCACGCCGCCGTCGACCTGAAGGCCGAACTGCGCGAATACCTTATCAGCCTTGGCCACGAAGTGGCGGATTTGGGGCCGGATACGGCCGACCGGGTCGATTATCCCGATTACGGTTATCTGCTGGCCGAAGTGGTGGCCGATGGCACGGCCCAGTTCGGCGTGGCGCTGTGCGGATCGGGGATCGGCATCTCGATCGCCGTCAACCGTCACCCGGCGCTGCGCTGCGCGCTCGTGTCCGAGCCGCTATCGGCGGCATTGGCCCGCGAACACAATGATGCCAACGCGATTGCCATGGGCGCACGCCTGACCGGGCCGGATATGGCCAAGGCCTGCATTGATGCGTTTATGGCCGGTGAATTCAGTGGCGGGCGCCACGCCGGCCGCGTCGACAAGCTTTCCAATCCCCCTTTCGCCAATCCCCCCTTCCAAGGAGCTAGTGCATGACCGCGATCACC
>JBJOPJ010000135.1:0-5396 GCA_046050825.1 Pseudomonadota bacterium | reverse complement strand
ACGAGGTTGAGCAGCAGGCGCACAGGATGCATTCGTAAAGGCCGTCCAGCTTTTCGCGCTGTTCGGGCGATTGCAGGCGTTCCTTGCCCGAAGGCGTGGTGCTGACGGTCTGCAGCCAGGGGCGGATCGATGCATATTGCGCATAGAAATGCGTGAAATCCGGAACGAGGTCCTTGATCACTTCCATGTGCGGCAGCGGGGTGACGCGAATGTCGCCGGCCAGATCTTCCATTGCGGTGGTGCAGGCCAGCCCGTTGCGGCCGTTCATGTTCATCGCGCAGGAACCGCAGATCCCTTCACGGCACGAACGGCGGAAAGTGAGGGTCGGATCCATTTCCGATTTCATCTTGATCAGCGCGTCCAGCACCATCGGGCCACAATTGTCGAGATCGATTTCGAACGTGTCATAGCGCGGGTTTTCGCCGCTGTCGGGATCATAGCGATAGACGGTGAACTTCTTCACACGGGCCGCGCCATCGGCCTTGTGATGAAAGCCCTGGCCCTTGATCTTGCTGTTCGCGGGAAGAGAAAAGGTCGCCATGTCAGTCCCTGTCGCTAGTTCGGCTAAAACCGCCTTTGGGGCCTTCTCTAGCGATTCATCGGCGCGGGGCAAGCCGCTCTTGCGTGAAAATCGTTTGGGGATCAGCTGCTGGCGAATGCGGGCACGACCAGCAATGTTACCCCAGCCGCAATAACCAGCCCCACGATTAACGCAGCGACGACGAACGCTACCCGCGCGGAGGCTGGTGAACGGCCTCCGCGCGAGAGCCAAGCCGGATCCCGACCAGGGTCATATGCGGAAAGCTGCGACCCATCCCGGCCCGTATTCCGATTCGGCGCAAGCCAAACCGGCGAAGCGGGTGGAATGCCCTCCACACATCGGTCTTGGTAAATATCCCCATGAGAAGGAAGGTGAATTTTTTGCCATGGGTGGGAATTTAGGTCGGTGGCGGGCGATCTGCGATCTTCCGAAGCCTTGAACTGGCGATAGAGCCGGGCAAGTTCGCCGCGTGGCATCCCGCCGAGTCGGACGCGCACACTTTCGATCCGCTGGTTTACAGCGGATTCGGAAATGCCAAGCAGGGTAGAGATTTCCTTGCTTGTTCGATTGTCGGCAACCAACGCCAGCACTTCGTGCTGTTTGGAGGTTAGTTCCGGAAGGGCAGGTGTGTCTGGTTTTGATAATGGCATGTCGCAATCCTTACCGCGACCTTAACCTTGATTTCCAGACCTAACAATTCCTTTATTTTTCCTTATGATACCAGTTTGGCACGATCGACCCAATTTCCGTGCAGGCCCTGCCGCAAGCGGAGCGGCAACTTGATCCGCGCAACCGGCCCTTTGGGTAAATCCAGGGCATCAAAAATGCACAGGTCTGAATAATTGCTGCTGTGATTATCGACCAGGGCGATCATCCAGCCATCGCCCTCTGCGGCATCTTTTGACCGGGGAACGAAGCAGGGTTCCTGAAATGCGCTGTCCGGGCCGGCCCACCAGCTTTGCTCGGCTCTGGTTGCAAGATCGTAATGCGTGATCGTGCTGAGTACCCCGGCGAACGGGTCGGGCGGGCCGTTGTAGGGCTTTGAAAAATCGTAGGTGATCTGCCAGCCATGGCGATAGTGTTTGCCGGCCATCCGATCGTCGATCCGTGGAAATTCACCCGGCGCGACGCCAATTTGCTCGATATTGGAGACACTATCGGTGTTCGAGGCCATGTCGACGGTGACCCGGCTGAGCCACGTTGTCGAATCGGCGGGGTTCCACGGATGGTCAAGCTCCGGGAAGAACGGCAGTGACGTAACCGTGCTGACCGGCAGATCGAGATGCACTTTGCTGCCGTCCTGAAAGGCGTTCATCACGTGGCAGCCGCAAATGCTTGGCTCCTGCTTGAACCAGCGCATATCGCTGCCATCGCCATCCCGGCGCATCACCCCGACGTAGAAGGGCAGATCGCGCTGATAGATGAAGTGCGGCAGGTTGCGCTCCAACACCGACCACTCCGACGTGTAGGGGCTGACGTTGAACACGGCATAGTCCTGCGTGATCGCGAAATCATGCAGCATGGTGTAATATGGCACCGTGAAATTCGCCTGCCGCACGACTTTGCCGGTGGGATCGATTTCGAAATAGCGCGCTTCGCGGGTTAGCGGCCCGGCGATCGAATAGCCAAAGCCGCAAAAGTTTCCGGTGTCCGGATCAATCTTTGGGTGCGCGGTAAACGTGGGAATATCGAGATCGCCGGAAAAATCGGTATAGCCTTCGGTTTCCAGCGTCGTGGGATCGAGCAGCAGGCACGGGCTGTCTTCCTTCATCGCGAACAGCTTGCCCGCATGAACCAAAACGTTGGTGTTGGCGGTTCCACGGATCTGGCCGGCCACGCTTGCGTCATCGGTCAACGGATTGCGATAGGCCCCGAACAGCGCCTTGCCCGCAGCGCGTTCCAGCTTCCATTTGTCGGTCTGGGCATAGCGCTGCTTGAAATCGACCCGGCCGCCGCGAAAATTGAACATCGAAATCATGCCGTCGCCGTTGAAGAATTGATCATCGGCGAACTTGGGCGGGAACTGCGGGTCTGGGTGGACGCGGTAGAACGCGCCATCCAGTTCGGCCGGAACTTCGCCTTCAATTTCCAGATCGGCGATGTCCCCTTCCATCCGAATCAGGCGCAGGACACTGGAAAATAGTGGAGAATCCGGGAAATGGGCCATGGCCTTGCCTCGCGTTATTTATAACAATTGTTATCGTTATCCGGCGACAAGCAGGACGTGGCATTGATCCCGATCAACGCGGCTTCCCCGGTGGCGGTTTTGTGGCATCATGCAGCGCTAAAGAATGTGGGGAAGGGGACTGCGATGGGTTTCGCCAATTGGTACGACGAACATGTGGTGCCGCGATTTATCAAGTGCGCCTGTTCCAGCCCCGCGATCATGCACTTGCGCGAAAAGGTTGTGCCACTGGCATCCGGCGCGGTGTTTGAAATCGGCTGCGGCGGCGGCATCAACCAACAGCTTTACGATGCGGCCCGGATCACCAGCTATGCCGGATTGGACCCATCGGGCAAAGGTTTGGAATTTGCGCGCAGCGAGGCGGCAAAGAAGGGCTGGAACAGCGATATTCGCCAAGGATTTGGCGAGGATATCCCGTTTGCCGATGCCAGCTTTGATTGCGTTGTCTGCACTTTCACGCTGTGTTCGGTTGGCAGTCAGGCGCAAACGCTGCAAGAACTGCGACGGATCCTGAAGCCCGGCGGCCGCCTGCTCTATGCTGAACACGGCCGCGCACCGGACGCCAATGTGCGTAAATGGCAGGGCCGGATTGAACCGGCATGGAAGAAACTTGCAGGTGGGTGCCACCTGACGCGCCCCGTGACCGAAGCCATCGCGGCAAGCGGCTTTCAAACCCGCGAGGCGGGTGAACGCTATGCGCCCAAGACACCGCGCTTTGCCGGTTGGATGGAGTGGGGCACGGCGATCAAGGCCGGCTGATCACTCCATCCATCAGCATCAATGTTATGGCTGGTTCTGGGTGAACACCTTGGCGCCGCCTTGGGCCCATTCCATCAGTGCTTCCACCCGCTTTTTCGCACCTTCGGGATCGGTTTCGATTCCCGGGACCGATTCGACGATCGCGGCAAAGTGTGCGGCCAGCATCTCTTTGGTTTCGGGGTAGGGGATGATGTAGAGCTGGTTATCCTCGATCCCGCGCTTGATGTGCTGCGCCAGGGTTACCGGTTCCATGCCGTGCTGATAGATTGAATTTAGCGATGCGATGGCCTGTTCGCCTTCGACATAACCGGTTTCGCCATAGGCGGCAGAGCGAGTCAGCGTGGCTTCGGCAATGTTCGATTTGATGTTCGCCGGGCAGACCACCGAAACCCCGATGTCGTACTTTTCCAGCCCCTGCCGATAGCCTTCCATCAGATTGATCACGGCCGCCTTGGCCGCGGAATAAGGGCCGGCCAGCGCACTGCCGGTGAACCCGCCCAGCGATGCGACCGTCACGACATGGCACGGCTTGCCGCTGGCAATCATCCGCGGCACGAACGTGACCATGCCGTTCACCACGCCGCCCAGGTTAACGCCGATCAGCCAATCGAAATCACCATAAGTGGTGCTTTCGATCGGGCCAAAGTTGTTCACCCCGGCGGTGTTGAACAGCAGCGTCGGGGCTTGGCTATAAACCCGTTCCACTTCATCCGCCGCAGCCGCGTAGGCCGCGCGATCGGTAATATCGAGGACGATGCCGTGCGCGTCGATTCCTTGCGCCTTGAGATCGGCCACCGCCTTGTCGACCGCTTCGGCGCGGATGTCCGCGATCACGATGCGGCAGCCGCTGCGGCCGAACACTTGCGCCTGGCCAAAGCCTGCGCCCGATGCGCCGCCGGTGATGAAGGCCAACTGGCCCGCGAAATCCTTCATGGTGATCCTCTCGGTATGGTGTTTGCGCGTATTTTGATCGGCAGCGGCCGGCTAGGCAAGCGTTAATCTTACCAATTGTTATAAAGATGACCAATCGTCATCAAGCTGGATCACCTATCAGAACGGGCGAACTTCGCCGACTTGCATGGTCGATGCATTGCCTTCGCCATATTGCTGTTCCAGCGCTGCCTGCCGGAACCGCTGTGGCGCTTCAAACGGATCTTCCGGCGTCAGCATGATGCTGCCCCAGTGCATTCCCACCGCAGCGCTTGCCCCGATTTCCCGAGCGATCGTGATCGCCTCTTCCGGCGTGGCGTGGCTTACTTCCATGATGATCCGGGGTTCATAAGCCCCGATGCCGATCAGGGCGATGTCGAACGGGCCGGCGCGCCGGCCAATTTCGCGAAACACCGCGCCGTGTCCGGTATCGCCGCCGAACCACACCTTCCGGGTGGCCGAGGTGAAGGCCATGCTCATCCACAGGGTCTGGTTGCGATCGAACGGCCCGCGTCCGGAAAAATGGACGGCGGGCAGGGCGGTCAGGGTCAGCCCATCCAGTTGCCATTCCTGCCACCAGTCCAGCTCTACCACCGTTGCAAAGCCCAGCCGGCGCAGCAGCTTGCCCACGCCCAGCGGGCAGACCACCGGCGTTTCATGGCGCCAGCGATAGGCTTTCAGCGCAGCCGTATCGACGTGGTCATAATGGTTGTGGCTGATGACGATGCAATCGAGCCGGGGCAGGTGTTCCGCCGCGACTGCCGCGGGCAGGAACCGTTTCGGGCCAAAGCCGAATGGCCCGGCCGTTGCCGACAGATATGGGTCGGTCAGCACCAGTTTCCCGGCGATGCGGATCGCAAAGCTGGCATGGCCCAGCCAGGCCATGTGATTTTCGGGCAACCCGGCCAGATCGGGCGGCGTGCTGGCGGCCAACCATTCCGGCAGTGGCGGCACTTTTGCCCGGCGCATGTCGACCAGCAG
>JBJOPJ010000134.1:0-5496 GCA_046050825.1 Pseudomonadota bacterium | reverse complement strand
CGCGCGGCGATGGCTTCGGGATCATCCTTTTCGCTGCGGAAGATGATCTCCACCGCGCCCTTGGCCCCCATCACCGCGATTTCCGCCGTGGGCCAGGCATAGTTCAGATCGCCGCGCAGGTGCTTGGATGCCATCACGTCATAAGCGCCGCCATAAGCCTTGCGGGTGATGACCGTGATCTTGGGCACGGTGGCTTCGGCATAGGCGAACAGCAGCTTCGCGCCGTGCTTGATGATCCCGCCCATTTCCTGGCTGGTTCCCGGCAGGAAGCCCGGTACGTCAACGAACGTCAGGATCGGGATCGAGAACGCATCGCAGAACCGCACGAACCGCGCGGCCTTCTTAGAGGAATTGATATCCAGCACGCCCGCCAGCACCATCGGCTGGTTGGCAACGACGCCTACGGTGCGCCCTTCGACGCGCCCGAAACCGCAAATGATGTTCGCGGCATGGCCGGGCTGGATTTCAAAGAAATCGCCCTCGTCCAAAACTTTGCGCACCACTTCGTGCATGTCATAGGGCTGGTTGGCATTGGCCGGGATGATCGTATCAAGGCTGTCTTCCAGCCGGTCCCACGCATCCGCGGTCGGCCGCACGGGCACGTCTTCGCGGTTGTTGAGCGGCAGGTAATCGAAAAAGTCGCGCGCGGTCAGCAGTGCTTCGATATCGTTTTCCAGCGCCAAATCGGCCACCGATGTCTTGGTTGAATGGGTGATCGCGCCGCCCAGTTCTTCCTGCGTCACCACTTCGTTGGTCACCGTCTTGACCACATCCGGGCCGGTGACAAACATATAGCTGCTGTCCTTCACCATGAAGATGAAGTCGGTCATCGCCGGGGAATAGACAGCCCCGCCGGCACATGGCCCCATGATCAGCGAAAGCTGCGGCACCACGCCCGATGCCAGCGCGTTGCGCTGGAAGATTTCGGCATAGCCGCCCAGCGAAGCGACCCCTTCCTGAATGCGCGCGCCGCCCGAATCGTTCAGCCCGATCACCGGCGCGCCAACTTTCATGGCGTTATCCATCACCTTGCAGATCTTCATCGCGTGGCGTTCGGAAACGGCGCCGCCGAACACGGTGAAATCCTGCGCGAAGACATAAACCAGGCGGCCGTTGATCGTGCCGCTGCCGGTTACCACGCCGTCCCCCGGAATGGTGGTTTCCGGCATACCGAAATCGACGCAGTTGTGTTCAACATACATGTCGGTTTCTTCGAAGCTGCCTTCATCCAGCAGGATTTCAAGCCGCTCACGCGCGGTAAGCTTGCCCTTGGCGTGCTGCGCGTCGATGCGCTTCTGGCCACCCCCAAGCCGTGCGGCGGCGCGGCGGCGTTCCATTTCGGCGATATTTGCGGACATGGTCTTTCCCGGCATGTGAAAATTGGAAGCCCGCTTCCTGCGCGCCGGGGCAGGCAATGTCCAATGTGAATTTGCAAAGTTGCGAAGTCACACTTTGCAAACTAAGGCAGACCGATGCAAACCGCTCGCCGTATCTTTGCCGGCGCCCAGCTGCGCGCCATCCGGGTCGAGCAGCGGCTCAAGCAATCGGAACTGGCCGCCAGCCTGGCGATCAGCCCGTCCTACTTGTCCCAGCTGGAAAATGACGATCGCCCGCTGACCCCGGCGCTGGTTGAACGGCTTAGCCGCGCCTTTCCGCTGGACTGGCGCGAGCTGGGCGCCGGCGATGCCGAAACGCGGCTGGCGGCCCTGCGCGAAGCCAATGCCGACCCGCTATTTGCCGAAGCCATGGATGCCGCGCAATTGGCCCGCTTTGCCGAACAGCAGCCCCAGCTTTCCGAACGCTTTATCGCCCTGCACGAGGCCTATCGCCGCACCCAGCAGCGCCTGCAAATGGTGGACGAAGCCCTTACCGCCGAAACCGGCACGATCGCCCGCCTGCCGTGGGAAGAAGTGCGCGACTGGTTCCACTTCGAAGGCAACTATGTGGACAGCATCGACCGCGCGGCCGAGGATCTCTCCGCCAAGCTGGCAGGGCGCGGCCTGACCCCGGAAACGGCAGCGATCGAGGCCTATTTGCGCGATTCCCTGTCGATCTCGCTGATCTATTCGGCGCAGGCCGGGCTGCGCAGCTACGATGCCGAAATGGGCCACCTGACGATCGATCCCGGCCAGCCCGCCGAAAGCCGCCGCTTTCAACTGGCGCACCAGTTGGCGGCTTTGGCGCTGAAGGATGAAATCGCCGCAGTGGTCGAAAATGCCCGGCTGAACAGCGCGGCATCGCGCCAGTTGCTGTTCGTTGGGCTGTGCAACTATGCGGCGGGCGCCCTGCTGATGCCCTATCGCCGCTTTCGCAGCGAAGCCCGCGCGGTGCGCCACGATATCGACCGGCTGGCACAAGCGTTCGGCACGAGCTTTGAACAGGCCTGCCACCGCCTATCCACTTTGCAGCGCGAAGAAGCCCGCGGCGTGCCGTTCTTCTTTTGCCGGGTCGACATGGCCGGCAACATCACCAAGCGCCATTCGGCCACCCGCCTGCAGTTTGCCCGCTTTGGCGGGGCCTGCCCGCTGTGGATCGTCCATGAAGCCGTGGCGATCCCCGACCGCATCCTGGTGCAGCTGGCTGAAACGCCCGACGGGGTGCGCTATGTCTCGATGGCCAAGGGGCTGGTTAAGCCATCGGGCAGTTACGAGCGCAGCCCCCGCCGCTATGCCGTGGCGCTGGGCTGCGAGGCGGAACACGCCAGCGAATTCGTCTATGCCGATGGGCTGGACCTTGGCAGCCCGCGCGCGGCCACGCGGATCGGCATTTCCTGCCGCATCTGCCCGCGCGCCGATTGCGACCAGCGCGCCTTCCCGCCCAGCGACCGGGCGATCACCGTCGATCCCGACAGCCGCGGCGTCGTGCCCTATCGGCTGGCCTAAGCGGCCGCGCTTGCGGCGCCCGGATCAGCGCATCAGCGCATCAGCACCAGTTCTTCGGCCATGCTGGGATGCAGCGCCACGGTGGCATCGAACTGCCCCTTGGTCAGCCCGGCCTTCACCGCGATCGCCGCCGATTGCAGGATTTCGGGCGCATCCGGGCCGATCATGTGAACCCCCAGCACTTTGTCCGACTGGCCATCGACCACCAGCTTGTAAAAGCCCCGCTCCATCACGGCAGAGAACATGTTCTTCATCGGGCGGAAGTCCGAAGTGAATATCTTCACTTCGTGCCCGGCTTCGCGCGCCTGTGCCTCGGTCAGGCCCACGCCGGCCAGCGGCGGCTGCGAGAATACCGCGCTGGGGATCGCGTCATAGGCGGTTGAGCGCGGGTTGTTGCCGAACACCGTATCGGCAAAGGCGTGGCCTTCGCGGATCGCGATCGGCGTCAACTGGACCCGGTCGGTCACGTCGCCCACGGCATAGATGCTGTTGCACGCGGTCTTGCTGTAATCGTCCACCGGCACTTCGCCATTGGCGCCCAGCGTGATCCCGGCATTTTCAAGCCCCAGCCCGGCGGTCTTGGGCTTGCGGCCCGTGGCCACCAGCACGACATCGGCCGGGATCGGATCGCCTTCGCCGGCATGGACCAACAGCGTGCCATCGGCCTGCTTTTCCACCTTCTTGAGCGGGCGGTTGAACCCGAATTCAATCCCGCGCGCCTGCATGATCGGCAATAGCCGCTCGGTAATCGCCTCGTCATAGCCGCGCAGGATCTTGTCCGACCGGTTCACCACCGTAACCTTGCTGCCCAGCGCGTTGAAGATACCGGCAAATTCCAGCGCGATATAGCCCGCGCCCTGGATCACCACCCGCGCCGGTAATTCGGGCAGGTGGAACACCTCGTTCGAGCTGATGCAATGCTCCGCCCCGTCGATTTCGGGCATGACCGGCCATGCCCCCACCGCGATCAGGATGAACCGGGCGCTGATTTCGCGGCCGGAAGCCAGCTGCACGGTATGCGCGCCGGTCACCACCGCACGCTCGGCAAAGTGATCTACCTTGTTGCTGTCAAGCGTGGAGGTATAGGCCCGTTCAAGCCGATCGACGTCGCTGGCCACGAAATCGCGCAGCTTGGCCCAATCGAATTTCGCGCCTTCGATCGTCCAGCCATATTGCGCGGCATCTTGCAATTCGTGCGCAAAGTGCGAGGCATAGACCATCATCTTTTTCGGCACGCAGCCGCGGATCACGCAAGTTCCGCCAATCCGGAACTCTTCCGCCACGGCCACCTTTGCCCCGTGCGAGGCCGCGATGCGGCTGGCCCGCACCCCGCCCGAACCGGCACCGATCACGAAAAGGTCATAGTCGAACTGCGACATCGCTAACTCCTGTTACGGGGCGCGATATGGGCGAGGCAGCCCCGATTTGCCAGCCCCGATTTGCTGTAAGCGTGGCCGGTTTTGCTGTAAGCGTAGAAAGTCTTACTTGATCCCCGCTTCGGCCAGTAGCGCTTCGGTGCTGGGATCAAAGCTGGCCGCGCCGCTAACGATCGACTTGGCGATCTCCTTGCCCAATTCGACGCCGAACTGGTCAAAGCTGTTCAGTTCCATCAGCACCCCGCCGGCAAACGTGCGGTGTTCGTGGAACGCGATCAGCGCGCCCAGCGTGGCCGGGTTCAGATCATCGCACAGGATCGTCGCCGAAGGGCGATCCCCCGAATAGGCCCGAGCCGGGTCTGCCGCCTGCTTGCCCGCCATCAAGGCCGCACCCTGGGCAAAGCAATTGGCCAGCAGGTTGCGGTGGTGCGCCGGGTCAAGTTCGTCCCCCGGAGCGATGCAGGCGATGAAATCCACCGGCACCAGATTGGTCCCCTGATGCAGCAACTGGAACACCGCGTGCTGGGCATCGGTCCCCACCCCGCCCCAGGTGATCGGCGCAGTTGCGCCATCAACCGGCGTGCCATCGGCTTTCACCGATTTGCCGTTCGATTCCATTTCAAGCTGTTGCAGATAATCCGGCAACAGCCGCAGACGTTCATCATAAGCGAACACCGCGCGGGTCTGGCAGCCGCGCAGCCGGGCGTAATAAATGTCCGCGAACGCCGCGCGAAGCGGCAGGTTGGCGGCCCCATCGGTATCGCGGAAATGCCGGTCCATCGCGGCGGCGCCATCAAGGAACTCGGCAAAATCCTCCCAGCCCACGGCCAGCGCGATCGGGAACCCGATCGAGGACCAAAGCGAATAGCGCCCCCCCACGCTTTCCGAAAACGGCAGCACGCGGGTTTCATCGACGCCCCATTCCACCGCCTTGTCCGGCGCGGCGGTCAGGGCGACGACCCGGCCATACGGGTCATCGACGCCGTTTTCGCTGAGCCAGCTGAGCGCCGACAGCGCATTGGTGATCGTTTCGGTGGTGGTGAAAGTCTTGGATGCCACAGCGATCAGCGTGGTCTGCGGATCACAGGCGGCGAACGCGGTTTCCAGCGCCACGCCATCGATGTTCGAAACTACGTGAACATCGACCAGCGCCCCATCGCGGGTCAGCGCATCAATCGCCAGCGCCGGGCCAAGCGCCGATCCGCCGATGCCGATGTGGATCAGGTGCTTCACCTCGC
>JBJOPJ010000133.1:0-5509 GCA_046050825.1 Pseudomonadota bacterium | reverse complement strand
GGCCTTTCTGCGCCAACTGTGCGGGAAGGCCGTTGAGCATCCACGCTTTGCGATGGTCCTAACGGTTGACTCAGGTGCCCGGACTGCTAATGGGTCCGCGCCCTCGGCGGGCAGCCGTTGCCCGTGCCGCGCATTCGTATTTTCGGAGCTGGCATGAACGACGAGCCACCTGCACGAGAGCCCATCGGCGAAGACGCGCGGATTGACGCGCTCGAAGCACGGCTAAAAGCTGCGCGCGAGCGGGAAGATCAACGCAACAGGCCGGTTGGGGTTGCGGAAACGGATGCGAATTATCGCATCGGTAGCCGGATCCTCGCCGAACTGCTGGGGGGTATCGGTGGCGGTGCGTTTGTCGGCTGGGTCATTGACCAGGTAGCCGGAACCTCGCCCTGGGGTCTGTTGGTGGTGATGTTCCTTGGGATCATCGTTGCTTTCAGGAGCATCATCCGAATGGCATCGCAAAAGCCCGATGAGGGTCGCGATGCTGGCAAGACGAATTGAAGAGGCAGGGCGCGTGGCAGCCGAACAGGCCAAAGTCGATCCGATGCACCAGTTCACGATCGAGCCGCTTTTCGGCACCGATCACTGGTCAATTGCGGGCTACAGCATTCCCTTCACCAATTCGGCGCTGTGGATGGCGATATCCGCCGTCGCTCTGCTGATTTTTGTGGTCGGCGGGCTGAAGCGCGAACTGGTTCCCGGGCGCTGGCAAATGGCGGTCGAATATATGACCGGGTTTGTCGATAACCTGCTGGCCGCCAATATTGGCCCGGCCGGCAAGAAGTACGTGCCTTACGTCTTCTCGCTGTTCATGTTCATCCTGCTGGCCAATATTCTCGGCCTGCTGCCGCTTGGCCTGGTGGGCATCCATCCGTTCACTTTCACCAGCCATTTCAGCGCCACCGCGGTGCTGGCGGTGCTGACCTTCTCGATCGTGCTGATCGTCGGGTTCTGGCGCCATGGCTTCCACTTCTTCTCGCTGTTCGTGCCGCACGGCACGCCGCTGTGGCTGATGTGGCTGATCCCGGTGATCGAACTGGTTTCGTTCCTGGTTCGCCCGTTCAGCCTCGCGCTGCGACTGTTCGTGGCGATGATGGCCGGCCACCTGCTGCTGGAAGTGCTGTCCAGCTTCGTGATTTCCGGTTTCAACTCTGGCTCGGGCATTGGCGGCGTCGTCGGCGTGCTCAGCTTCATCCTGATGGTCGCCATCTGCGCACTGGAAATTCTGGTCGCCGGCATTCAGGCCTATGTTTTTGCATTGTTGACTTCGCTGTATATCAACGACGCGGAAAATCTTCACTAAGCTTGCAATTCAAACCAACGAAATTTTTAAAGGAGTTATCGAAATGGACGCTCAGAGCGCAAAGATGATCGGTGCTGGTCTTGCTGCCATTGGCGCTGGCCTCGCTTCGCTGGGTGTGGGCAACGTGTTCGCCAAGTTCCTCGAAGGCGCGCTGCGTAACCCCGGTGCCGCCGACGGCCAGCAGGGCCGCCTGTTCATCGGCTTCGCGGCCGCCGAACTTCTGGGCCTGCTCTCGTTCGTCGTCGCGATGATCCTGGTGTTCGTCGCCTAATTGGCGGCCAATACTTGATCGACTGACTGACCGACCGGCCTGATCCTTGCCCCCAATGCGGGGCAAGGCGGGCCGGGCAGACCCCGGAAGCTCCGATGCCTCAAATCTCGCAGCTCGCCGCGACCTATGCCAGCCAGATTTTCTGGCTGCTGGTGTTCTTCGGCTTCATCTTCTTCGTCATCGGCAAGGGCATGGTGCCCAAGGTGATGGCGACCGTCGAAGCCCGCGACAATCAGATCGCCGGTGATCTTGCCGCCGCCGAAGCCGCCCGCAAGGGCGCTGACGCCGAGGAAGAAGCCTGGCGCGTCCAGTCCGCCGCACAGCGTGCGCGGGCGCAGGACGTGATCGCCAAGGCCAAGCTGGATGCAGCCAAGGCCAGCGAAAAGAGCTTCGCCAAGGCCAATGCCAAGATCGACGATCGCGTGGCCAAGGCAGAACTGAAGATTGCCGAAGCCCGCACCGCCGGTCTTGCTGAAATCCAGACCGTTGCCAGCGAAGCGGCTGCTGACATTGCGCAGCGCATCGCCGGGCTGACGGTTGACGCCAAGGCTGCCAAGGCAGCTGTCAAGGAGGCGCTCAATGGCTGATCTTTCGCTGATCGCGCTGCTTGCTGAAGCAGCCGAAGCGGCCGGCCACGGTGCCGAGCATGCTGAACCGATGGCATTTGGCTTCGTTACCCCCGGCATGTGGGTGGCGCTGTCGATGGCTACGCTGATCGGCGTGATGCTGTGGCAAAAGGTGCCTTCGTCGCTGACGTCGGGACTGGATGCCAGCATTGCCCAGATCAAGCAGCAGCTGGCCGAAGCCAAGGCGCTGCGCGCCGAAGCTGAAGCGCTGCGCAAGGAATATGCCGACAAGATCGCCAGCGCCGAAAAGGACGCTGCCGAAATGCTGGCACATGCCGCGCATGAAGCCGAAGCGATCGTTGCCAAGGCTGCGGAAGATACCAAGGCGGTGATCGCGCGCCGCGAAAAGATGGCGCAGGACAAGATCGAAGCCGCTGAACGCGGTGCGATTGCCGAACTGCGGGCCAAGGCTGCCGATGCGGCTGCCACCGCCGCGCGCGGCCTGATTGCTGGAAATCATACCGCCAAGGCCGACAAGGCGCTGGTGGACGAGGCGATCAACGGGCTTTGATCTCAAGCACAGCTTGAAACGAACAGGGCGGTCCGCTTGGGCCGCCCTTTCGTTTTGGGCCTGTTCGTTTTGAGCCCGTTCGGTTTGGCCCCGTTCGTATCCGGCCCGGTTCGTTTGGCGCGCTAGCTGCCGGGCAGCAGCACGACTTTGCCCACGATCTGGCGTCCGGCCATCGCATCGAACGCTTCGCGCCACCGGCTGAGCGGCAGCGTGCGATCGATATGCGGGTGCAACTTGCCCGATGCCAGCAGCGCGCGGACCGCATCCTGAATGGCCCGCCCACGTTCGGGGAAGCGCCGGGCATATTCGCCGGCCCGCACCCCCACTACCGAAAAGCCCTTGATCAGCGGAATGTTGACCGAAATTTCGGGGATCCGCCCGCCGGCGAACCCCACCACCAGCAGCTTGCCGCCAAACGCCACGCAGCGGGTGCTTTCATCGAAGATGTCACCGCCGACCGGATCGCACACCAGATCGCACAATTGCCCGCCGGTGATTTCCGCCACCTGATCGCGAAACCGGCCACTGGCCAGCAAAGTGGCGTCAGGCCGGCAGGCTGCTTGCAGTGCGTCCAGCTTGTCGGCGGTGCCGGTAGCGGCGATCACTTTGGCGCCCAGCGCCTTGGCCAGATCGGCTGCGGCAAGGCCAACGCCCCCGGTGGCGCCGTGGATCAGCACCCACTGGCCCGATTGCAGGCCGCCCAGTTCCACCAGCGCGGTATACGCCGTTGTATAGGCCGCACCCAGCGCGGCGGCGGTGGCGCAGTCCAGCCCCGGCGGAACCAGCCGCAGGGCGCTGGCTGGGACCGCCGCCATTTCCGCGAATGCGGCGGTCTTTTGCCCGCCCATCACCAGATCACCCGGCGCGAAGCCGCTGGCCGCATCGGCTGCCACCACTTCACCCGCGAATTCGAGGCCCGAAACAAACGGAACGGGCGGCTTGAACTGGTATTCCCCGCGGGTCATCAACAGATCGGGGAAGTTCAGCGAGGCCGCCTTGATCCGCACCAGCACTTCGCCCGGGCGGCGTTCGGGGTGGGGCAGATCGGCCAGACGGACGCCGGACAGATCGGGTGAGAGCGTTTCGACGAGCAGCGCCTGCATGGGATCAGAAGGTGTCCTTGGCGGCGCGCAGCGCGGCGAAAGTTGCCACCGCATCGCCCACAGTACCGCCCCAGCGCGCTTGCAGCTGCGGATCATCGGCACGCAGGAACGGGTTGGTGGCCAGTTCGCGCTCTAGCTTGGTTGGCACGGTTGGCTGCCCGGCAGCGCGGCGCTTGGCGATTTCTTCGGCATAGGCCTGCAGCGCGGCGTTATCCGGATCGGCGTGCAGCGCAAAGCGCGCGTTTGCGGCGGTATATTCGTGGGCGCAGTACAGCATGGTGGCGGGCGGCAGGGCTTTCAACCGCTGCAGGCTGGCCCAGAATTGATCGGCGGTGCCTTCGAACATTCGCCCACAGCCCAGCGCGAACAGCGAATCGCCCACGAAGGCCATGTCCGCATCGGGCAAATAATAGGCCGCGTGGCCGGTGGTGTGGCCGCCCACATCGATAACCGCCGCATCCCATTCGCCCAGCCGCACCACATCGCCGTGCTGCACGGTCTGGTCCACCGCGGCAATGCGCCCGGCATCATCGGCAGGGGCAATCACATGGCAGCCGGTGGCAGCCTTGATCGCTTCGTTTCCGCCGGCGTGATCGGGGTGCCAGTGCGTGTTCCAGATCTGGGTGATCTGCCATTCGCGTTCTTGCGCCGCGTGCAGGTAGGCGGCGGCATCGGGGGTGTCGATGCACACGGTTTCGCCGCTATCGGGATCGTGCAGCAGATAGCCGTAATTATCTGACAGGCAGGCGAACTGGTGAATTTCAAGCATTGGTATCTCCCGCCCCCACCTTAGCGCAGTTGCGCCAAAGCAAAAGCCCGCCCGGATCGCTCCGGACGGGCTTTTGTTGGTTTGCCGTGCGGCAACAGCGGAAGGATTAGTCCTTCTTCGCCTTCAGCGCAGCGCCAAGGATGTCGCCCAGCGAAGCGCCGGCATCCGACGAACCGTACTGTTCCACCGCTTCCTTCTCTTCATGGAGCTGACGCGCCTTGACCGAGAAGTTGGGCTTCTTCGAACGATCGAAGCCGGTAACCATCGCGTCGATCTTCTGACCGACCTGGAAGCGATCGGGACGCTGTTCGTCGCGGTCGCGGCCCAGGTCCGAACGCTTGATGAAGCCGGTTGCGCCATCGTCGCCAGCCTGAACTTCGAGGCCGCCGTCGCGCACTTCGAGCACGGTGACGGTGACGACTTCGTTCTTGCGCAGCGAGCTGCCCGAAGCGGCAACACCGGCGGCCGGAGCGCCCTTTTCGAGCTGCTTCATGCCAAGGCTGATGCGTTCCTTTTCGACATCGACGTCAAGCACGATCGCCGAAACCTGTTCACCCTTGCGGTGCAGCGCCAGCGCGTCTTCACCCGAGATGCCCCAGGCGATGTCCGACATGTGAACCATGCCGTCCACATCGCCATCGAGGCCGATGAACAGGCCGAATTCGGTTGCGTTCTTGACTTCGCCTTCGACGGTCGAGCCAACCGGGTGCTTTTCGGCGAAAGCTTCCCAGGGGTTCTGCTGGGCCTGCTTGAGGCCAAGGCTGATGCGGCGCTTGTCGCTGTCGACTTCCAGCACCAGCACGTCGACTTCCTGCGAGGTCGAAACGATCTTGCCGGGGTGGACGTTCTTCTTGGTCCAGGACATTTCCGAAACGTGGACCAGGCCTTCGATCCCAGCTTCCAGTTCGACGAACGCACCGTATTCG
>JBJOPJ010000132.1:0-5555 GCA_046050825.1 Pseudomonadota bacterium | reverse complement strand
CCGAACGCGGCATCGATGGCGTGACCGTGCGCCAGATCGCCGAAGCGGCCGGGCAAAAGAACCACGCGGCAGTGGGCTATCACTTCGGATCGAAGGAAGACCTGGTCCGCGAACTGATCGTCGATGGCGCGCGGTTGATCGACGGGCAACGCAACCGCTGGCTTGACGCTGCCGAAGCCGGCGGCGGGCTGCACAGCGTGCTGGACGTGGTCGAAGGGCTGGTGCGCACCTCGCTTAATCCAGACCCGCCCGAATGGGGCGAATGCTACAACCGCTTCGTGGTCGTGCTGGGGCTGTCGCACCGGGCGCTGTTCATGGATGCGCTCGAAGGGCGGTGGAATTCAGGCTATTTGCGCTGCTTTGAACACATCCGGCGGTTGATGCCAGAGCTGCCGCGCAAGCTGGTCAACCAGCGCTTGCTGTTCATGGGTGCCGCGCTGGGCGGGATTCTGGCCGGCCGCGAAAGCGAACTGGCCGATCGCACCCGCCCGCACCCAATGTGGAGTTCGGATGCCACGCTTCACGAAATTTCCCGCTCGCTCGCCGCCATGGTCGAGCGGCCCGGCTCTGCGGGCGGGGCATAATTGCGGGGGGGTTGAGTGCCGGGGATGATACCCATAAGCTGACCATCAAGCGCAGGATAGCGCACCCCGAGAGGAGCCAAGCATGACCGAAGCGATTCTGGAACCCGACCTGCCGATTATCGATCCGCACCACCACTTGTGGGATCTGCGTCCGCTGCTGCCCGTGTTTCCGGAACCGCACCACCCGTTCATCGCGGCCATCGCGCGGTCGCCCTACTACACGTTCAACGAACTGCACGCCGATGCCACCTGCGGCCACAACGTGATCGGCACCGTGTTCATGGAATGCGGTGCGTTCTACCGGGCGGGCGCCAGCGATGCGCTGAAGGTGCTGGGCGAAACCGAATACGTCAACGGCGTGGCCGCGCAAAGCGCCAGCGGGCTCTATGGCAACCTGCGGCTGTGCGATGCGATCATCGGCCATGTCGACTTGCAACTGGGCGATGGCGCGCGCGCCGTGCTCGAAGCGCAGATGGCCGTGACCGACCGGTTCAAGGGCATCCGCCACACCGCGCCCTGGGATGCCGATCCCGAAGTGCTGGGCCCGCCGTTCCACGCCAAACAAGGGCTGTACCGCGACCCGGTGTTCCGGCAGGGCTTCCGCCACTTGGGCGAACTGGGCCTGACATTCGATGCCTGGCTGCTGGAACCGCAACTGGAAGACGTGCTGGACCTGGCCCGCGCCTTCCCGGACCAACCGATCTGCCTTGATCACTGCGGCACCCCGCTGGGGATGGCCTCGTACCATGGCAAGCTGCACGAACGCTTTGACGCGTGGCGCAGCGCCATTCACGAAATCGCCAAGTGCCCCAACGTGGTGGTCAAGCTGGGCGGGCTGGCGATGTCGTTTGCCGGGATGCCCGATCACGGGCCGGAAGCCGGGCTTTCATCCGAAACGCTGGCGGCGATGTGGCGCCCCTATATCGAAACCTGCATCGAAGCCTTCGGGCCGCAGCGCGCGATGTTCGAAAGCAACTATCCGGTCGACAAGTGGGGCGCCAGCTACGCCGTGCTGTGGAACGCGTTCAAGCGCCTGACGGCGGGCGCATCGGCGGAGGAAAAGCGCGCGCTTTACGCGGGCACTGCCGCCAAGTTCTATGGCATGGAACACCTGCTGGGCTAGGCACAGAGCAATGGCCGCCATCCACCTGCCCCGCGCAATCCGCATCGGCGGCGGCGCTGTGGCGCAGCTGCCCGAAGCGCTGGCGCAATTCGGCCTGTCGCGCCCGGTGATCATCACCGATGCGTGGCTGGCCACCAGCGGCGTGCTGGACCGGGTGATCGACATTCTGGCCGCCGCTGGAATGTCGGCGCGCGGCTTTACCGGGGTGGTCCCCGATCCCACGGTGGTTTCGGTTGAAGCCGCCACCGCTTTCGTGCGCGCCGGCGATCACGATTGCGTTATCGGCCTTGGCGGCGGCAGTGCGATCGACACCGCCAAAGTCGTGGCGGTTACCGCCTTGCGCGATCTGCCGGTACCGGCGCTGAAGGCCCCGCATCAGGAAGACGCCCCGGCCCTGCCCATCGTGGCGGTCCCGACCACGGCGGGCACCGGATCGGAAGCCACCCGCGTCAGCGTGATCACCGATAGCGCCACCGACGAAAAGATGCTGTGCATGGGGCTGGCCTACCTGCCGACGCTGGCGATCGTCGATTACGAGCTGACCCTGACCAAGCCCGCGCGGCTGACCGCGGATACTGGCATCGATTCGCTGGTCCACGCAATCGAGGCTTATGTTTCGCAGCGCGCCAATCCGTTCGCGGATAGCATGGCGCTATCGGCGATGCGGCTGATCTGGCCAAACCTGCCGCGCGCCTGCGCCGACCCGGCCGACCGCGCCGCGCGCGAAGCGTTGATGCTGGGCGCGCTGCAAGGCGGGATCGCGTTCTCGAACAGTTCGGTGGCGCTGGTCCACGGGATGAGCCGGCCGATTGGCGCGCATTTCCATGTCAGCCACGGCCTGTCGAACGCGATGCTGATGCCGGTGGTTACCCAATGGTCCGCGCCCGCTGCGTTGCCGCGCTATGCCGATTGCAGCCGCGCCATGGGCCTGGCCGACGATCAGGCCGGGGATCAATCAGCCGTCGGCGCACTGATAGAGGCACTGCACCGTATCAACGCCGATCTGGCCGTGCCATCGCCCGCCGCCTATGGGATCGATCAGGCGCGCTGGGACGAACTGCTGCCCGTCATGGCCCGGCAGGCCTTGGCCTCGGGCTCACCCGCGAACAATCCGCGGGTGCCCGATGCCGATGAAATCATCGCGCTGTACCGCCAAGCGTGGAACTGAATACCGCGGCGTTCATCGTGCAGCAACACCGGGCGGACTAGCGGCGCACCAGCGGCAACCTGCGCCGGGAGCGCACCCCTATGACGTCACCGATCTTTTTCGACAGCACCGGCAATCGCCGCCGCCTGGTAGGCCGCGTCTCGGCCGCATTGCTGCTGCTGATCCTGATCGCTGCGGCAATCTTTGCCGCCACGGTGGTGGCCGTACCCGCCGATGCCCCGCTGGATTTCATCCGTGAACGCGAACAAGCCGCGCCGTTTTTGACGCGCGTGGCGCATCTGCGTCACCACTTGCCGCCTGTGCGCAGCGCGGCTTTGGCCAATTCCCCCGAACGGATCGGGTTTTACGTGCCGTGGGATCCGGAAAGCGGCGCAGCGCTGCGGCGCCACTTCAATGAACTGGACAGCGTGGTGGCGGCCGAAGCATCGATCCGCTTTCCGCAGGGCAAGCTGGTAATCCAGCCCGATCCGCAACTGGGCGCAATCCTGCACGGCCAGCTGCATCGCCCCGACTTGCAATTGATGGTCCAGAACATCGCCAATGAAAAATGGGATGGCGCGGGCATGGCGGCGCTGCTGGCCAACCCGCCACGCGCCGATGCGCTGGTCGGCGAACTGATCGCCGCGGCGCATCAGGGCCAGTGGTCGGGCGTGGTGTTCGATATCGAAAACCTGCCCGATGATGCGCTGCCCGCCTATCAGGCGTTCCTTGCGCGGTCGCACCCGCGCTTCAACCGGGCGGGCCTGCACCTTGGGCTGACCGTTCCCGCTGGCGAACCGGTCTGGAACGAGGCGCGCTTTGCCCGCGCGGTCGATACGTTGATCCTGATGAACTATGATCAGCACTGGCAAGGCGGCGAAGCCGGGCCGATCGCCAGCGCCGATTGGTTCACCAGCGAACTGGCCCGCGCCGAAGCGCAAGTTCCGGCCAACAAGCTGATCGTTGCGATCGGCAACTATGGGTACGATTGGCATGACGGCAAGGCCGACGCGCTGACCATCGACGAAGCGTGGCTGGCCGCGCGCGACAGCGGCACCAAGCCGCAGTTCGATCCGGCCAGCGGCAATTCGGGCTTCGCCTATGATGAAACCGATGCCACAGGCAATCACCGCCACACCGTGTGGCTGATGGACGCGGTTACCAGCTGGAACCAGCTATCCCAGCTGAACGGGATCAAGGGCGTCGCGTTGTGGCGTCTGGGCAGCGAAGATCCGGGTTTCTGGGAAGCACTCGATGCCAGCCGCCACAAACGCCAGCCCCGCCTTGATAACATTCCGGCGCCGCAGGGCACCGATGTTGAAGGCCAGGGCGAAATCCTGCGCATTTCCTCTGCGCCCGCCGGGGGACAGCGGGAAATCGGGTTTGCCCGCGATGGCACGATCAGCGCCGCGCGCTATGCCCAGCTGCCTACGCCATTTGTGGTGCAGCGCGGCGGAGCGGAAAACCCCCGCCTGATCGCGCTGACCTTCGACGATGGGCCAGATCCCGACTACACCCCGAAAATCCTCAAAATCCTTGAGCAAAAGCACGCTCCGGCCACGTTTTTCGTAATTGGGGAAAACGGGCTGGAACATCCCGAACTGCTGCGCCGGATCGTTGCCGATGGCTATGAGATCGGCAACCACAGCTATACCCACCCCAACCTTGCCGAAGAATCGCCGCTGGGGACCGCGCTGGAACTGAACGCCACCCAGCGGTTGGTCGAAGCCTATACCGGCCGTTCGACCCGGCTGTTTCGCGCGCCCTATTTCGGGGATGCGGAACCCACCACCGCCGATGAACTGACCCCCGCGATGATCGCCCAGCAGCATGGCTATACGATCGTTGGGCTGCACGTCGATCCCGCCGATTGGCGCACGCCCGGCGCCCAAGCGATCGTCGATCGGACGCTGGCCCGAATCCATGCCGGCAACAGCGAGCGCAGCGCCAATGTGGTGTTGCTGCACGATGGCGGGGGCAATCGCGATCAGACCATCGCCGCCCTTCCCGTGCTGATCGACCGGCTGCGCGCCGAAGGTTACCAACTGGTCCCGGTGAGCCAGCTGGCTGGGCTGAGCCGCGATGCGGTGATGCCGCCGGTGAACGGCAGCGACCGGCTGGCGGTGCGCGCCGATGTTGGCGCGTTTCTGGCGCTGGCGTCGATTGGCTATGGCCTGCGCTGGATGTTTTTCTTCGCGATCGCGCTGGGCATTGCCCGCGCCGTGCTGATGACCGCGCTGGCGCTGCTGAACCGCGGCAATCGCGCCGCACCGGATGATCCCGCGTTCCAGCCGACCGTTTCGGTGATCATCCCGGCCTATAACGAGGAAAAGGTCATCCTCCCGTCCATCGCGCGGGTGCTGGACAGCGATTACCCCGGGCTGGAACTGATCATTGCCGACGATGGATCGAAAGACCGCACCAGCGCGTTGGTGGCCGAACGCTATGCCCATGATCCGCGCGTCACGCTGATGACGCTGGTCAACGGCGGCAAGGCCAGCGCGCTTAACCGGGCGCTGCAGCGCGCCAGCGGTGAAATCGTGATCGCCCTGGATGCCGATACCCAGTTCCTGCCCGATACCATCAGCAAACTGGTCCGCTGGTTTTCGGATGAACGGATCGGCGCGGTCGCGGGCAATGCGCGGGTTGGCAACCGGATCAATCTGGTCACCCGTTGGCAGGCGATCGAATATGTTACCGC
>JBJOPJ010000131.1:0-5564 GCA_046050825.1 Pseudomonadota bacterium | reverse complement strand
TGTTGGCCGGCATCATCGCCCTGTTCGCGTGGGGGTGTGCCCCCGATACCGATCCGGCGCAGATGAAAGCGAAATATGCCACCGGCGCATCGCAATTCATCGCGGTGGGCGGCGGGCTGGTCATGCACGTGCGCGACGAAGGCCGCCGCGATGGCCCGGTGCTGGTCCTGCTGCACGGTTCGAATGCATCGCTGCAAACCTGGGAACCGTGGGTTGCCCGGCTCAAGGGCAAGTATCGCGTCATCAGCCTCGATCAGATCGGCCACGGCCTGACCGGGCCGAACCCGGCGGGCACATATGATGGTGATGCCTTCGTGCAGACGCTGGACGCGCTGATCGGCAAGCTGGGGATCAGCCGCTTCGCGCTGGCCGGCAATTCGATGGGCGGGTTCGTGGCGTGGGAATATGCGCTGGCCCATCCCGACAAGCTGACCCACCTGATCCTGATCGACGCCGCCGGGCCGCCGGAAAACCCGCACAAGCGCCTGCCGATCGGGTTCCGCATCGCCCGCGCGCCCGGCATCAACCAACTGGCGCTGGTGATCACGCCGCGCGCGCTGTTCGATAAATCGCTGCATCAGTCGGTTTCGAATCAGGCGATCATCACCCCGGCGATGGTTGACCGCTACTGGGAGCTGAACCGCTATCCCGGCAACCGTAAGGCCACCGGGCTGCGCTTTGCCGCCTATGCCGCGCGCAATCGCGATGTCGGCCGGGTCCGCGAAATCAAAGTTCCCACGCTGATCCTGTGGGGCGCGCAAGATAGGCTGATCCCGGTCAGCGGGGCCGATTGGTTCGCCTCCCGCATCGCGGGGTCCACCAAGATCATCTATCCCGGCATCGGACACATCCCGATGGAGGAAACCCCCGATCGCTCGGCGGCAGATCTCGATGCATTTCTGTCGAAGCCCTTTCCATCGGCGCCGGGATTGCCTAGCATCCCGCCCAGATCCTGAAGGATAAGGGGGCAACGCCCATGCAACTCATCCGCATACTGCTTTTGATGCTGCTGGCGATCGTGCTGACGGCCTTCGTCGCCATGAACTGGAACAGTGCGCCGGTGCGGTTTTGGCCGCTGGGCAATGGCGATTTCCTGCGCTTCGAATGGCCGATCGGGTTCACCGCGCTGTTCTTTTTCGCGCTTGGCCTGCTGCCAATGTGGCTGCTGGCCAAGGCTGGCCGCTGGCGGCTGATGCGCCGGATCAGCGCGCTAGAAAACAATCTCAAGGCTTGCGCCGCGGACAGCCCGCAACTCATCGCCACCACCACGCAGCTCGATGCTGCCGCTCAGGACGATACCGCGAACTGATATGTCGAACCCGATCTACCTTGCCGTCGACCTGCCGCGCCTCGATGCCGCCGAAGCCCTTGCCCGCAAGGTCAAAGGGCATATTGGCGGACTTAAGCTGGGGATGGAATTCTTCTATGCCCACGGCCAGCACGGCGTGCATGAAATGGCCAAGATCGGGTTGCCGCTCTTCCTTGATCTCAAGCTGCACGATATCCCGAATACCGTGGCTTCGGCGATGCAGGCGATCCACGTGCTGGAACCCGCCATCGTCACGATCCACGCCGCCGGTGGCCGCGCGATGATGGAAGATGCCAAGGCCGCCGCCGGCGAACACTGCAAGGTTGTGGCCGTGACCGTGCTGACCAGCCTTGACGATGCCGATCTGGCCGCCGTCGGGGTGGCCAGCACCGCCCACGATCAGGCGATGCGCTTGGCCGATTTGGCCCACTCCGCCGGGTTGGACGGGATCGTCTGCTCTGGCCAGGAAGTGGGCGCGGTTCATCGCCAGTGGAAAGACGGCTTCTTCGTGGTGCCCGGCCTGCGCCTGCCCGATGGCAAAGTGGGCGATCAAAAGCGCACCGTGACCCCGCGGGCCGCGCGCGATGGTGGGGCCAGCGTGCTGGTGATCGGCCGGCCGATCAGCCGCGCCGAAGATCCCGTGGCCGCCGCCCGCGCGATCGAAGCCACGCTCTAACCGCCATGCCCGCCCCGGCGATCAAGGTTTGCGGGATCACCACCGCCGAAACGCTGGACGCGCTGATTGCTGCGCGGGCCGATCACGTGGGCTTCAATTTCATCACCAAAAGCCCCCGCCACATCACGCCCACCCGCGCCGCGGAACTGGGCGCGCAGGCGGCGGGGCGGATCAACCGGGTTGGCCTGTTTCTGGACGCCGCTGATTCGGCGATTGCCGAAGCGATCGCGGCCGCCGGGCTAGACGCGCTGCAACTGCACGGCGAAGAACCGCCCGAGCGCGCCGCACAACTGCGCAATCGGTTCGGTCTGCCGGTCTGGAAAGCACTGCCCGTGGCCACCCCGGACGACGTGGCCCGGGCCGCGGCTTATCTAGGCGCGGTCGATCTGGTGCTGTTCGATGCCAAAACGCCCAAAGGCGCGCTGCCCGGCGGCACCGGCCTGACGTTTGACTGGACGCTGCTGGCGCACTGGAAGGCGCCGTGCCCATGGGGCTTGGCCGGGGGGCTATCCCCTGCCAACGTGGCCGAGGCCGCCCGGCTGACCGGCGCGCCTTTGGTGGATACCGCATCGGGCGTCGAAACCGCCCCCGGCGTTAAAGACGCTGGCCTGATCGCTGCATTCTGCGCCGCCGCGCGTTCGACCTAAAACGCCGCGCGTTCGACCTGAAACGCCGCCCGCACGAAAAAGGGCGGCCCGTTTCCGGACCGCCCTCGCTCGGTGGTGGTTTCCGACTTGCGTCAGAACTTGATGCCGACGCCGGCAATCACGGCGTCTGAATCCGGGATTGCGTTGCCAACGAAGTAATGGCGATACGAACCCTTTACATAGAAATTGTTACTGATCCCTTGTTCGATTCCCGCACCGGCGTGCCAGGAATGTTCGCACAGATCGCAATTTTTGGTGGTGTAGCCGCCATCGACATAAAGCTTGGTGTTGGTCGCGGCTTTCACCCCGGCGCGGCCGGTAAAGCCCCACGCCACCTTGGTGCCGCTCTGGCCGATCTTGTCGCCCGACACTTCGACGCCGGCAAACGTGCCCGGCGTCAGATCGAAGTCATAGCCGGCAGCCATGCCCCAGATGTCTTCGGTGGTGCCGTTTGACCGGATCGCGCCACCGCGTGCTTCGACGCGGGTTTCGTTGGCCAGAGCCGGGGTTGCAATGGCAAGCGATGCCAGCAGCGGCAGAAGAACCTTACGCATAGTCAAACTCCTTAAATATTCAGCCCCGTGAAAGGGGACGCCGGCCAAATAGGAACCGCTAGCTGTCGCCCAGATGAACTGTGCGTTCATAAATTACACTACAGCATATTATAGTTGCCCATTTGCAACACAAACGGTCAATTGCTCGCAATTCAAACCCGAACCGAACTTGCGCAAAACCCGCTGAATCGCTGGACTTCGCATGGCTGTTCTGCCAAGCGCAGCAGCATTATGACCGTCACACCAAACGCCAATTCGTTCCGCAACCAACCCGACGATCGGGGCCATTTCGGCCAGTTCGGTGGCCGCTACGTTGCCGAAACGCTGATGCCGCTGATCCTTGATCTGGAGCGCGAATATACCGCCGCCAAGGCCGATCCCGCATTTCAGGCCGAATTCGACGATCTGCTGGAACACTATGTCGGCCGGCCCAGCCCGCTGTACTTCGCGCCGCGCCTGACCGAGGAACTAGGCGGTGCGCAGATCTGGTTCAAGCGCGACGAACTGAACCACACTGGCGCGCACAAAATCAACAACTGCATCGGGCAAATCTTGCTGGCGATCCGCATGGGCAAGACCCGGATCATCGCAGAAACCGGAGCCGGCCAGCACGGCGTGGCCACCGCCACCGTCTGCGCGCGGTTTGGCCTGCCCTGCGTGATCTACATGGGCGCAACCGACGTGGCCCGTCAGGCTCCCAACGTCTTCCGCATGAAGCTGCTGGGTGCCGAAGTGGTGCCGGTGCAATCCGGCGCCAAGACGCTGAAAGACGCAATGAACGAGGCAATGCGCGATTGGGTCGCCAATGTGCATGACACGTTCTACATCATCGGCACCGCCGCCGGGCCGCATCCCTACCCCGAACTGGTCCGCGATTTCCAAAGCGTGATCGGCAAGGAAGCCCGCGCGCAGATGCTGGCCCGCACCGGCCGCCTGCCCGATGTGCTGGTGGCCGCGATCGGCGGTGGCAGCAATGCGATCGGGCTGTTCCACCCGTTCCTCGATGACCCTTCGGTCAAGATGCTGGGCGTGGAAGCCGCCGGCTATGGCCTGGACAAGGATCACGCCGCCAGCCTTGCCGGCGGGCGCCCCGGCATCCTGCATGGCAACAAGACCTACCTGCTGCAGGACGATGACGGCCAGATCATCGAAGGCCACTCGATCAGCGCGGGCCTCGATTATCCCGGCATCGGCCCCGAACACGCGTGGCTGCGCGATATTGGCCGGGTCGACTATACCAGCGTAACCGATGATGAAGCGCTGGGCGGTTTCCAGCTGCTGTGCCGCACCGAAGGCATCATTCCCGCACTGGAACCCAGCCATGCCATTGCTGCCGTGCAGAAGCTGGCGCCAACGCTGCCCAAGGACAGCATCGTGCTGGTCAACTTGTGCGGGCGCGGCGACAAGGACATCTTCTCGGTGGCCGAGCATCTGGGAGTGTCGCTGTGAGCCGGTTCGACAAGGCCTTTTCGCGCGGCCCGGCGCTGATCACCTTCGTTACCGGCGGCGATCCCACGCCCGCGGCCACGCCCGCCATCCTCGATGCCCTGGTTGAAGGCGGCGCCGATGTGATCGAACTGGGGATGCCGTTTACCGATCCGATGGCCGATGGCCCGGCGATCCAATCCGCCAACTTGCGTTCGCTGGGTGCGGGCACCACCACGGCTGATCTGTTCCACATCGCGGCGCAGTTCCGGGCCAAGCACCCCGAAACGCCGCTGGTCCTGATGGGCTATGCCAACCCGATGACCACCCGCGGGGCCGAATGGTTCGCTGCCGAATGCCAGAAGGCCGGCGTTGACGGCGTGATCTGCGTGGACATTCCTCCCGAAGAAGACGCCGAACTGGGCCCGGCGCTGCGCGCCGCCGGCGTGGCACTGATCCGTCTGGCCACCCCCACCACCGATGCGGCGCGCCTGCCCGCGGTGCTCGAAGGGTCGTCAGGGTTCCTGTATTACGTATCGGTGGCCGGGATCACCGGCATGCAGCAAGCCGCGCAAGCATCGATCGAGGATGCGGTGGCCCGGCTCAAGGCCAAGGCCACGATCCCCGTTGCGGTGGGCTTTGGCGTGCGCACGCCGGCACAGGCCGCCGCCATTGCCAAAGTTGCCGACGGCGTAGTGGTTGGTTCGGCGCTGGTCGATCTGGTCGCGCAGCACGGGGCCAACGCCGCCGGGCCTGTGCGTGAATTGACCCGCGCGCTTGCCGACGCCGTCCATTCCGCGCGATAGGAGTTTGTCATGAGCTGGTTAGATCGCGTCCGCAATGCGTTGCCCTTCACCGAGAAGCGCGACACTCCCGACAATCTCTGGATCAAGTGCCCCAGTTGCAGCGAGATGCTGTTCACCAAGGAGTACGAAGAGAACCTCAACGTCTGC
>JBJOPJ010000130.1:0-5590 GCA_046050825.1 Pseudomonadota bacterium | reverse complement strand
TCGATCGTGGTCACACTGCGCCCTTCGGCCTCGCCCAGCGCAACCAGGCAGCTGCGCAGCGCCTGCCCATCGACCAGCACCATGCAGGCCCCGCAATCGCCCACGCCGCAGCCATATTTCGTGCCGGTCAGGTTGGCCCCGTCCCGCAGCGCCCACAACAGCGGCGTCTGCGGGTCCATGCGGATTTCAACCGCACGGTCATTGATCGTCAGGCGGGGCATCGGCGGCGCCCCGATCAGTCGCGCCAGCTGCGATCGACCTTGTCGATCCGGCGCACCCAGGCGTCAAAGTCTGCTCCGCCGGGGAGGTGGCCCGGCACAGTGGCTTCGTGCAGGTCGCGGTGATGCACCGCCACCACATCATCGGGAACCACCACCGGCTTGCCGGCGGCCATCGTTGCCAACTGGATTTCGCACGCGCGCTGCAGCGACCAGTGGGTGACGAAGATTTCGGGCAGCGAGCGGCCCAGGATCACCGGGCCGTGATTTTTCAGCATCAGCACCCGCTTGTCGCCCAGGTTCTTAAGCAGCCGTTCGCCTTCTTCGGCGCGCACCGTGATGCCTTCGAATTCGTGGTAGGCGATCCGCCCGGCAAAGTTGCAGGCGTAAAAGTTGACCGGCTGAAGCCCGCCTTCAAGGCTGCACACCGCCATCGTGGCGGTGGTGTGGGTGTGCACGATCGCGTGCGCCCACGGCACGTGGCGATGGAAATAGCTGTGCTGCACGAACCCGGCCTTGTTCACGGGGAACGGGCTGCCATCCAGCGTATTGCCATCGATATCGATCTTGACGAGGTTCGAGGCGCAGATTTCGGAATAGAGCAGCCCATAAGGGTTGATCAGGAACGCGTTTTCTTCGCCCGGAACCTTGACCGAGATATGGTTATAAATCGATTCCGACCAACCCAGATGATCGAAGATGCGATAGCACGCGGCCAGCTGCTGGCGGGCCTGCCATTCCTCTTCGCTGCAATCAAGGTGGCGGGAATGGGGGTTAAGCTGGGTTGCCATCGACTCTCTCCGATTATTTTTACCCGCCAACCCTAGCAAGTTATTGCCCGATGGAAATCCGCAATCCGGCCCACAGGGTGCGCGGGGGCCCAAGGTCGATCGAACCGGCCTGATTGCGGGTCATCACCGCCGCATCGGTCAGGTTTTCAGCCCGCAGAACCACGCTGAAGCCTTTGCCCACCGGCAGTTCCGCAAACCCATCCAGCGTGGTGGCCGCCGGCAGCACATCGGTTTCAAGATCGTCCTCGAACTGCGCGCCGACATGCTTGATCCGCAGCGCCAGGTTCCAGCCCGCAGCCGGCTTCCACCCCAGCCCCGCGCTGGCAGCCAGGCGCGGCGTTTGCGCCGGGCGCTTGCCGTTCAGGCCGATCGAGGTGCCGCTGGCTTCCACCCGGGCGTGGGTCCACGCCAGCGAACCGTCCAGCGTGAATTGACCCAGCCGTGCCTCCAAGCCCGCTTCCACGCCGCGCGCGTGAACCGCATCGACATTGCGCCGCTCGCGCACGTTGGCCGCGATCGTGACGTTGGCAATCGCGTGGGCAACCCGGTTGTCAAACCCGGTCAGCGTCAGGCGCAGGCCCGGCAGCGGAGCATAGTCCAGCCCGCCTTCGAAACCCACCAGCCGCTCGTTCGCCAGGGCCGCATTGGCGCGCGTGGTCACCGGGAACACGGTGAAGGGGCGATAGAGTTCGTTGAGCGTGGGCTGGCGCAGCCCGCTATAGGCCGATCCGCGCAAGTCCAGCCCGCCGCCCACCTGCAGCACCGCGCCGCCGCGCAGCGATCCGTCCCAGCCCGCGCGGCTGGCAAACTGCGTGTCGGTGGTGACCAGCCCGGCGGCATTGGCCTCGCGGAAAAAGCCACTGGCGATCGTCCAGCGATCGGCGCGGCCACCGCCGGTCAGCGTCAGCGCGCCCAGCGTCCAGTCATCCTCAACATAGAAGCCCACATCGCTGCCCCGCCCACCCGCGCTGCGGCGGGCGGTGACCAACCCGGTCGCCGCGCTATAAGCGTCCTCGAACATCGTGCCGCTGGCCACGCGCCAATCGCTGCCAATTCGCAGCACGTGGGCATCGCCCACCGGCGGGCGCAGCTCGGCCTTGCCGCCCCAGCCCGTTGCCGGGGTATTGCGCTGGTCCAGGGTCTTTTTGAAGCTGGTCGAACTGACCACGATATTGGTGAAATTGCGCGCCTGGACATAGCCCAGCAGATCGAACTGCCACGCGCCCTTGCCCACCAGCCGCAAGCTGGCATCCTGACCCTCGGTCGACGTTTCCGCGCCCTTGAAGCGCAGCGTGCGATGATCGCCAAACGCCAGCCCGCGGGCTTGCAGCTCCACGTCGGGGGTCAGCGGCGCAACCGCCCGCACCCCGGCCGACCAGCTATCATACCGCGCCCGCGCGCTGGCCGGCACCCGCTGCGCGACTGGCGTGGTCCAAAACCCGTCGCCGCGATCCCAGCGGCCAGACAGCACGGCAAAGCCCGATCCCAGCCGCGGGCTGAGCGATCCGGACAGCTCGCTGTCACCCCGGTCGCTGCCCAGCAGCGTACCCGAAACCAGCCCCAGCTGATCCGGCCCGGCGCTATCCAGTTCGATCGTGCCGGCCACCGCGCCCGAACCGAATGCACCAGCGCCGCCGCCGCGCGTCACCCGCGCCGCAGCAAGGCGCTCGGGCGCGATCGCCGACAGCGGGATATGGCCGAAGAACGGGTCCGCCATCGGCACCCCATCCAGCAGCACCAGGCTGCGGCTGGAAGCATTGCCGCCCAGCGCGCGCAGTGTCACCCCTTGCGCGGTGGGATTGCTGGAGCGGCTGTCCGAGCGCCGGAATTGCTGAAAGCCCGCCACTGCGGACAGCGCATCCTCGATCCGGCCCGAAGCCGCCGATCGCAACTGATCACTATCGATGCGCTGAACGTCATAGGCGGGCGCCGCCGGGGTTTCCTGCAAGCCGCGGCCCGTGACCACAATCGCGCCTTCGGGCGCGGCTTCGGCGGCATTAGCAACGGCGGGCAAAAACAGCGCCGCGGCGGTAAGGAGAAACGGGGTGCGGGTCATAATGGCGAGGCGACTAATGACCGCACCGCAGCAATGCAATCGGCATCTTGAACACACCGCGCCCAAGCCCGAATGCATCGATCGCCGCAGCAAAACGATTGACGTCCACCCAAACTTGATGGCAAGCGCCAGCCGCACCAAGCGATGCTGAAACGCGGGTATAGCTTAGTGGTAAAGCACCAGCCTTCCAAGCTGGCTATGCGGGTTCGATTCCCGCTACCCGCTCCACTTTCCTGACCGTTGACGTTCGCCCGGGTCTGGAAAAACCTCGAATAATCACTATATTTCTAGCTCAACTGACCGTTGGCGTTCGATACTGCTCGTTCGCAATCACCTCGCATTGGGGGCCACTTCGGGGGCCAGCGGCTGACTGCCAATGTGAGTGGCCCCCATTTGGGGGCCACGGGTGGGAAGAGGCTCGGGGATCATGGCCCTTACAGACGTAGCGATTAAGAACGCGAAGCAGCGCGAGAAGCCTTACAAGATGGGCGATGCGGGTGGGCTGTTTCTGCTGGTGCAGCCGTCAGGTGGAAAGCTCTGGCGCGTGAAGTACCGGGTCGATGGTCGGGAGAAGAAGCTCGGGATCGGGACCTACCCCGAAGTGAGCCTCGCCGAGGCCCGTAAACGGCGCGATGATGCACGCGAACTGATCGCGGCTGGCAAAGACCCGTCGAGGGAGAAGCAGCGCGATAAGGTCCGGTCACGCGTGCAAGCTGAAAACACCTTCACAGCAATCGCTGCCGAATACTGCAACAAGCGCAAACGGGATGGCAATGCGTGGGCAGCAGCCACGGCGACACGCAGCGAATACCTGTTGTCCCTGCTCGATAGGTCAATCGGACGGATGGCGATCAACGAGATTGAACCTCCCGACGTGCTGGCGGCTCTCCGCAAGATCGAAGGCAAGGGCAATCTGGAAAGCGCTCGGCGCACTCTGCAATTGGCTAGCGCAGTATTCCGCTACGCGGTGGCAACGGCGCGGCTGGCATCTGATCCGACACGCGACCTACGTGGTGCACTGACTGCACCAACGGTAACTCACTATGGGGCGATCACCGACGCCAAGCGTGTTGGTGAACTGCTGCGGGCAATCGATGGTTATGATGGACAGGGGCTGACCAAACTGGCTTTGCAGATTGCCCCCCATGTTTTTGTTCGCCCAGGTGAGTTGCGCCATGCCGAGTGGGGCGAGCTTGATCTGGATGGTGCCCTCTGGGTGATCCCGGCGGAGAAGATGAAGATGCGCAAGCCGCATCATGTGCCACTGTCATGCCAAGCTGTTGCTGTGCTTCGAGAGGTGCGGGCGGTCACCGGGCCTGCGGGTTACGTCTTTCCGTCGATGCGCACGCGGTCCCGTCCGATGAGTGAGAACACCATCAATGCGGCGCTGCGGCGGCTGGGTTACGCGTCGGACGAGATGACTGCGCACGGGTTCCGGGCGATGGCGTCCACGCTGCTGAACGAGTCGGGGAAATGGCATCCCGATGCCATCGAACGGGCGCTGGCCCATGGCGACAAAGATAAGGTACGCGCCGCCTACCATCGCGGCACCCACTGGAAGGAGCGCGTGGAGATGGCCCAGTGGTGGAGCGACTACCTCGATCAGCTACGCAAGGGAGCAACTGTTACGCCCATCAGGAGTGCACGATGAGCGCCGCAAAGGAGATTGCGCTGGATGCGATGCTTGACGCCATCAGAGCGGTCACACGCGACGTGGAGCACCCCACGCTTGGCAGGGAGGGTATCATCGACATTCTGGAGGTTGTTGCAGAACACCTCGACCCGTTGCTGCAAGAGACTGTCTTGCAAGATCAAGATTTTGAGGTAGCTGTCGAACACGCTGCGGTTGCACAAATCCGAGGCCTCGCGTCGGCGCTGCGCGACCTCGATACAGGTCTAACCGACCCGATCTTCAAGCCCTATGAGCATGGTGCTAATGCCACGTTACCTTGGTGCACGCGGGCTTCTGACGCCGCCTTGGTCGAAATGCTGCGGGTCTACCAGAAGAAGTTCAAACTCACCCAAAAAGCCGCAGCAAAGAAGCTCGCTGTCGACCTCACTGCTAACGGATACTTGAGAAAGGGCAATGCACTCACAGGCAGGAGCTTGCAGCGGCTGAAGTATGGGGCGACCAAGCGAGGGATGAATTCCGAATAGCCCCCGGTCGATCGGGAACCCGGTCAAACACATTGTCCGTCCACGGCCAATACTGGCCGCAACGGACGATCGTAACATGACGAACACCCCCCCTCTTGCGTACTCGATCAAGGAGGCTTGCGCTGCATCCAGCTTGGGCAAGACTTCGCTTTACGCGCACATCGCGGCTGGACGCCTGAAGGCCATCCGGCTTGGCGGTCGCACTATCATCCCCGCTGATAGCCTGCATGCCCTCTTGTCGGGGGATGCGGCATGATCCCCGATGCTGATGACCTGCCGGATAACTTGTCGGAGGCCGCGCTGTATTACGCGCAGCACGGCTTTCCGGTCTTTCCCTGCGGTCCCGACAAGCGGCCGCTGACCGCGCA